>JAFYOM010000012.1 GCA_017560165.1 Parabacteroides sp. | reverse complement strand
GTTCTTCGTCCTTCTATTATCTGGTGTGATAGCCGTGCTGTTCCTTATGGTGATCGTGCTTTTGATAGCATCGGTGAAAAGCAATGTCTTTCTCATTTGTTGAATTCTCCAGGTAATTTTACAGCATCCAAATTGGCTTGGGTAAAAGATTATGAGCCTGAAATTTTCAGACAGATAGATAAGATTATGCTTCCTGGCGACTATGTGGCTATGCGTTTAACCGGAGATATCAAGACGACAGTATCCGGTTTGTCGGAAGGTATATTTTGGGATTTCAAGCAAAACTGTGTCTCCGAGGATTTGATGAAATATTATGGCTTTGATTCTAACATAATTGCGAATATCTGTCCTACTTTTGGAATACAAGGAGAAGTATCTGCGGATATTGCTTCGGAGTTAGGATTAAAGAAAGGAACTCCGGTTACTTATAGAGCCGGTGACCAACCTAACAATGCCCTATCGTTGAATGTATTGAATCCGGGAGAAATTGCAGCAACAGGTGGTACTTCTGGAGTTGTTTATGGGGTGAATAGTAATGTAAACTATGATATTCTTTCACGTGTAAATACGTTTGCTCACGTCAATCATACAACCGAACAGACCCGTTTAGGTGTGCTTTTGTGTATCAATGGGGTAGGTATCTTGAATTCATGGATTAAACGAAATATAGCTCCGGAAGGAATCAGCTACAATGAGTTGAATGATTTAGCAGCGAGTGTTCCTATTGGAAGTGAAGGCCTTTCCATTTTACCTTTTGGTAATGGTGCAGAACGTATGTTGCAAAATAGACAGATTAATTGTTCTATGCATGGATTGAACTTCAATATTCATGGTAAAGCACATATGGCACGTGCTGTTCAAGAGGGTATCGTCTTTGCATTTAAGTATGGTATGGATATTATGAATGAAATGGGTATTGATATTCGTGTAATTCGTGCCGGAAATGCAAATATGTTTTTAAGTCCGATTTTCCGTGAAGCGTTGGCCGGTGTCACAGGATCAGTTATTGAACTATATGATACAAATGGAGCAGTGGGTGCTGCAAAAGGTGCAGGTATAGGAGCCGGTATCTATAAAAATGCAGAAGAGGCTTTTGCTTCATTGAAGAAGATAAATGTAATTGAACCAGATGGATTGAAAGCGAATAAATATTGTGAAGCTTTTGATGCTTGGAAAGAATGTTTAGAAAAAGCAATGTGTTGATAATAATAAATATTTAAATACAATTTACTATGAGTTTTTATAAAGGAGAGAAAGAATTTTTTCCAGGTATTGGTAAGATTCAATTTGAAGGACGTGAGTCAAAAAATCCATTAGCATTTCATTATTATGATGAAAACAAAGTGGTAATGGGTAAAACCTTAAAAGACCATTTACGTTTTGCTATGGCTTATTGGCATACATTGTGTGCAGAGGGTGCAGATCAATTTGGTGGTGGAACAAAATCTTTCCCTTGGAATCAAGGTGCTGATGCTATTTCACGTGCTAAATACAAGATGGATGCTGCATTTGAATTCATGACAAAATGTAATATTCCTTATTATTGTTTCCACGATGTGGATGTGGTAGATGAACCGGCTACTTTGGCTGAGTTTGAACAACGTTTAGGTATCATGGTAGAACATGCAAAAGGACTTCAAGCTACAACAGGTAAGAAGTTATTATGGTCAACAGCGAATGTGTTCAGTAACAAACGTTACATGAATGGTGCTGCTACCAATCCTTATTTCCCGACATTAGCATGTACTGCTACTCAGATTAAGAATGCAATTGATGCTTGTATCGCTTTAGGTGGTGAAAACTATGTG
>JAFYOM010000105.1 GCA_017560165.1 Parabacteroides sp. | reverse complement strand
CAAAAGCCACGCATACAGATGTTCCTGCATAATATTGCTATTCTCGCTATCATGCAGATTTCCAAGATATGTATAATGCAGATTATTTTTAAAAAATTTAACTACACGGTTTTGTGTTTTGCGTTCACTATCACCGATATTTGACATATATGTTTGCCTCCTTTCGAAGCTTTTATTTGACCTTTATTGTGGTTCGTCAATAAAGGTCAAATATTGTCTACCAAGTCTGGTAATGCGATATGATTCAGATCTTGTAATTCGTTTCAACTTTGGTGCCTTAACTTCTTTTGGCTTTTTAGAATGAAGCTGTTTAATAAGTTCTGTTAATTTTTCGCCAAGAATATCCAGATTTTCATCTCTCTTTTCCGTGTTTTTACTGTAAAGCATACCGAGTCTGCATAACTTTTCTCTAATAAAATTATACTGAGACTGATCTATGTCTTCGTCTCGCATAACATCCTGAAAACTTTCTTGCTCCTCTTCGCTCATTTCATAAGTAGGTCGATATAGCCTGAGAATACGGATATCCAATTCATTCATCTGAGACAATGTGTGGAAAAAAGTGAACACAATGTCATCATTAGGATTTTCAATCCCCATCAAGTTAATATAACCATTGATATTATCCTGAACCTTCTGTTCCTGATTTTCAGAAACAATATTATCTAATAATACATCACGATATGGTCCAGATATAAATTTCTGTTGAACTTCCGGGTTAAGTTGGTTCATTCTTTGCTCTATAATGTCTTGCTTTTCACGTAATGAAGTAACCATCTTTATCATATTTCTTTCAAAACGTTTTTGCTGAAATGACAGCTTAACTCCTAACAAAGACGGAGCAACAGCACCCAACAATCCGCCAGTTAAAGTTTGTATAGTTGCCCCTATTGCTTCATTACCAATAATACCAGCAACCTCTGCACCAAATTCCGGTAGATTTTCAATAACCAATGACGTACCTACTTCTACCGTAGACCCTGCTAAATCCTTTACAATTCCCTTAGTTTCTGATACTTGATTATCATTCATAATGTAGTTTCCTTTATACAAGTCTGATTTTACCTGTTAGTAATTGTTCCATCATACCTCGTTTTATTTGAATAAATTTTCCGAGTTTCTTTTCAAGTTCTACTATTTCTGTATCCATGTCAGACAAAATATCAGAAATAGCTTCTTGCTCTTTTATACTTGGCATATATAATTTGAGGTTAGCAACTTTTTCTTTATTAAGGTTTTGCACACTGCTACCTGCTGCCATCGAAAAGTATTGTGCCTTTGTATCATCTGAACTCAATGCATAATACAAATACTGTTGATCAAAAAAATTCTGATAATTTTGTATTACCAGCCATCCATCATGAATGCATCCATTAATTTGCAAAATGTAAGGCCTACCAAAGCTCATCGAGTTTGATAATATAAAATCTCCAGCATATACCTCTCGAGAACGACTAACTCCACTTTTATATATAAATTCTGCAGTAGAGGTGATATATTTATCACTTTCCGATACATCACCGATTTTAATCCAATGAACGTCATTTGGATTATCCGATAAATAATCAGAAATAGGTCTTGGTGATCCTCCACGGAATATTGTACAACAATCTCCAAAACGTATTTTTGTCCACTTGCCAGCGAACCCCGATAAGCGTCTTTTACCAGAAAGCAATTCTT
>JAFYOM010000104.1 GCA_017560165.1 Parabacteroides sp. | reverse complement strand
TAATATTGTATAGATTTGTCTATATCTCCTTTTTGGTAAAGGTATTGAGCCGCACGATAAAGTGTTTCGATATCTGTATCTCTTTTTTCTTCTGTCTGATCCAATACGTTAAATAGCTGTTCAGTGATTTCGATAGCCTTCTCTTCTTGTCCATTTTCTGAATAAGATAGAGCTAACAAAGAGAGGAGACGTACATTATTCGGAAATTGTTTAATAGCTTTGAATAAAGTATCAGAGGCTTCTTTTTCCTTCCCTAATTCAATACAACAACGGATGTGATTAATATAGGTTGTAGAATCTTCCGGAAAATAGTTTTGATTCATTTGTTCTTTTAGCAGATGATATGCTTTTTCATATTCATCCATTTTTACATAACATTCTGCTAATAGGGGGATTACACGTGAACGAACATCTTTTGTCAATTTCATCTCTTGATATATCTCAATAGCCTTCTCATAGTTTTCATTCATATAATGGCAATAGGCTTTCAGAATCTTGAGTTCATCATCAGAATTGTCACATGTCAGTGCAAAATCAAAGGCTTCAATTGCTTTGTCAAACTCTCCATTGATAGAATGGAGGCGACCTAAAGTGAACCAATACTCGTAGGAATAAGGATTTTTATCAATAAGTAGGTTGCTTACTTTAATTGCATTTTGAATATCTCCCTCAATTTCTAAATTGTAACATAGTTCATCCAGTAAGATTAGGTTGTCGGGGAAGAGCTTAAGCCCACGATTGACAAAATCATGTGCTTCTATGTTCATCTCCATATCTCCTAAAATTTGGGCGATGTATTCAAAAAGAGATTCTAAATATTCGCACTGATTATTCATAAGGGTTTCGATGTATTCAAGGACTTTGTCATATTTGTTTTTCATGACAAAGCATTCTAATCGAAGCATATCAAGGTCTTGATTGTCTGTTTCAATTATACTTTCAATTAGGGTGAGCGCTTTATCATATTGTTCATGAAAAAGATAAGCTCTGCATTGCCTAATTTTTATCTCGGTATTATAAGGATGAAGTTTTAGCCCTAAAGCTAAAACTTCATTATAATAACTAAAATCATTGGAGTCTTCAAAACTGTCCAACAGATCATTTATCTCATCTGCATCGAAGTATACATTTTTACCCTCTCTGCGGTTCGTTAGATAACGTTGTAACAGATCTGAAACTTCTTTATTCTTCATAAACTTCTTTATTTATTTTTCACCTTACTCCAAGTATCTTTTAAAGATACGGTACGGTTGAAAATTAATTTATCGGCAGTAGAATCTTTATCCACATTGAAATAACCGATACGCTGGAACTGCAAGTAATCAAAAGGCTTAGCATCAGCTAAGAATTTTTCAACATAGCAGTTGGTCAAGATTTGTAAAGAGTTCGGATTGATAATTTCTTTCATAGCTTCCAATGGCGAACAATTTTTCTCTTCTCGAATCTTAGCTATTTCGTCACGTGGGTTAGCTACTTCCCATAAACGGTCGTACAAACGTACTTCTGCAGGAAGACAATGAGCACAACTTAACCAATGAAGTGTTCCTTTAACTTTGCGGTTGCTATCCGGCATACCACTCTTTGTGTTTGGATCATATTCACAATAGATTTCAGTGATTTTACCGTCTTCGTCTTTTTTGCATCCTGTACATTTAACGATATAAGCGTTTTTCAAGCGGACTTCTTGTCCTGGTGTCATACGGAAGAATTTCTTCGGCGCATCTTCCATAAAATCTTCACGTTCGATCCATAATTCACGGCTGAATTCGATGGTGTGGCTACCTGCTGTCGGATCTTCCGGATTATTGATTGCTTCCATCTCTTCAACCATATCTTCCGGATAGTTTGTTACAATCAATTTTACTGGATCCAATACTGCTGATACACGAGTGGAACGGCTGTTTAAGTCTTCACGAACAGCGCTTTCCAATAAGGCAAATTCATTTAATGCATCGTAAGTTGTATAACCAATCTTATCAATGAATTTATGGATAGATTCCGGAGAATAACCACGACGACGGAAACCACAGATCGTCGGCATACGAGGGTCATCCCAATCGTTAACCAAGCCTTCTTTAACAAGAATAAGCAAATTACGTTTACTCATCAATGTATAGCTTAGGTTCAATTTGTTAAACTCTGTCTGACGAGGACGGTTATCTTCCAAATCTTCTCCTTTCTTCAACCAATCGATGAACAAATCATATAAAGGACGGTGCACAACAAATTCAAGTGTACACAATGAATGGGTAACACCTTCAAAAAAGTCACTCTGACCATGTGCAAAGTCATACATCGGGTATGCTTTCCAAGTTTCACCTGTACGATGGTGTGGAGTTTTTACGATACGATAGATAATAGGATCGCGGAAGTGCATGTTGGGGTTAGCCATGTCAATTTTTGCACGTAATACCATGGAACCTTCTTCCAATTCTCCGCTGTTCATTTTATGGAACAATTCCAAATTTTCTTCGATAGGGCGGTCACGATAAGGACTGTTTATACCCGGTTGTGTTGGAGTTCCTTTTTGAGATGCGATCTGTTCAGAAGTTTGTTCGTCGATGTAAGCTTTTCCCTCTTTAATCAATTGAATTGCAAACTCCCAAAGCTGTGGAAAATAATCTGAAGCATAATATATATTATCCCAGTGGTAACCTAACCATTCAATGTCTTCTTTGATGGCATCCACATATTCCAAATCTTCTTTTACCGGGTTAGTATCATCGAAGCGTAGATTACAAACACCTCCATATTTCTTAGCAATACCGAAATCCATGCAAATAGCCTTAGCATGTCCGATATGTAGGTATCCGTTTGGTTCTGGCGGGAAACGGGTTTGTACACGTTTTCCGTTTTTACCTTCAGCCAAATCTTTCTCTACCATTGTTT
>JAFYOM010000103.1 GCA_017560165.1 Parabacteroides sp. | reverse complement strand
ATACATAGATAAATGGATAAAAAAAGAGTTTACACCTTCGGTAATGGACAGGCTGAAGGAAAAGCAGACATGAGAAATCTGCTTGGTGGTAAGGGTGCTAACCTTGCCGAAATGAACCTTATTGGTGTTCCGGTACCTCCGGGTTTTACTATTACCACAGACGTTTGTAACGAATACTTTGTTGAAGGAAAAGATAAAGTCGTTGCTCTTTTGAAAGAAGAAGTAGAAAAAGCAGTTGCGAACATCGAAGTTTTAATGAACTCAAAGTTTGGTGACATTGAAAATCCGTTGTTGGTTTCTGTTCGTTCAGGTGCTCGTGCTTCTATGCCGGGTATGATGGATACAATCTTGAACCTTGGTTTGAATGACGAAGTTGTTGAAGGTATGATCCGTAAAACAGGTAATGCTCGTTTTGCATGGGACTCTTACCGTCGTTTCGTTCAGATGTATGGTGACGTGGTTTTAGGCATGAAGCCGGTTAACAAAGAAGACATCGATCCATTCGAAGCAATCATCGAAGAGGTAAAAGAAGCTAAGGGCGTGAAATTAGACAACGAACTTGAAGTTGAAGACTTGAAGGAATTGGTTGCTAAATTCAAGGCTGCTGTAAAAGAACAGACTGGTAAAGATTTCCCGAACGATTCTTACGAACAGTTGTGGGGTGCTATCTGCGCTGTATTCGATTCTTGGATGAACGAACGTGCAATCCTTTATCGTAAGATGGAAGGTATTCCTGCTGAATGGGGTACTGCTGTTAACGTACAGGCAATGGTATTCGGTAACATGGGTGAAACTTCTGCTACCGGTGTTTGCTTCTCTCGTGACGCAGGTAACGGTGAAGACCTTTTCAACGGTGAATATTTGATTAACGCTCAAGGTGAAGACGTTGTTGCTGGTATCCGTACTCCGCAACAGATTACAAAAATTGGTTCTCAGCGTTGGGCTGAACGTGCCGGTATCTCTGAAGAAGAACGTGTAGCTAAATATCCTTCTATGGAAGAAGCTATGCCGGAAATCTATGCTGAATTGGATGCTCTTCAAACTAAATTGGAAAATCACTACCGCGATATGCAGGATATGGAATTTACTGTACAGGAAGGTAAATTGTGGTTCTTGCAAACTCGTAACGGTAAACGTACAGGTTCTGCAATGGTTAAGATTGCAATGGACTTGTTACGTCAAGGCATGATTGACGAAAAGACTGCTTTGAATCGTTGCGAACCGAATAAATTGGATGAACTTCTTCACCCGGTATTCGATAAAGCTGCTTTGAAGAGTGCTAAAGTATTGACTCGTGGTTTACCGGCTTCTCCGGGCGCTGCTACCGGTCAGATCGTATTCTTCGCTGATGATGCTGCTGAATGGGCTGCTAACGGTAAGAAAGTGGTTATGGTTCGTATCGAAACTTCTCCGGAAGACTTGGCTGGTATGGCTGTAGCTGAAGGTATCTTGACTGCTCGTGGTGGTATGACTTCTCACGCTGCTGTTGTGGCTCGTGGTATGGGTAAATGTTGTGTATCAGGTGCTGGTGCTATCAACGTTGACTACAAAGCTCGTCAGGTAGAAATCGACGGTATCGTATTGAAAGAAGGTGACTACATCTCTATCAACGGTACTACTGGTGAAGTTTACAATGGTAAAGTAGAAACAAAGGCTGCTGAAGTATCTGGCGATTTCGCTGACTTGATGGCTCTTTGTGAAAAACATACTAAATTGGTTGTTCGTACAAATGCTGATACTCCACACGATGCACAAGTTGCACGTAACTTCGGTGCTGTAGGTATCGGTCTTTGCCGTACAGAACACATGTTCTTCGAAGCTGAAAAGATCGTTGCTATGCGTGAAATGATCTTGGCTCCGAATGTAGAAGGACGTAAGAATGCTTTGGCTAAATTGTTGCCTTATCAAAAAGCTGACTTCTATGGTATCTTTAAAGCGATGGACGGTTGTCCGGTGAACGTTCGTTTATTGGATCCTCCTTTGCACGAATTCGTACCACATGATATCAAAGGTCAAGAAGAAATGGCTTCAGCTATGGGTGTAACTGTTCAATACATCCAACAGCGTGTTGAAAGCTTATGTGAAGCGAACCCGATGTTAGGTCACCGTGGTTGTCGTTTGGGTAACACTTATCCTGAAATCACTGAAATGCAGACTCGCGCTATTTTAGGTGCTTGTATTCAGTTGAAGAAGGAAGGTTTCGATCCGCATCCAGAAATCATGGTTCCGTTAACAGGTATCTTGTACGAATTTGAAGCACAGGAAAAGGTTATCCGTGAAACTGCTGCTGCATTGTTCGCTGAAGAAGGTGTTGAAATCCCATTCAAGGTAGGTACTATGATTGAAATTCCGCGTGCGGCATTGACAGCTAACCGTATCGCAAGCCGTGCTGAATACTTCTCATTCGGTACAAACGACTTGACTCAGATGACATTCGGTTACTCTCGTGACGATATCGCTTCATTCTTGCCGGTATATTTGGAAAAGAAGATCTTGAAAGTCGATCCGTTCCAGGTATTAGACCAGAATGGTGTAGGTCAGTTGGTGAACATGGCTGTAGAAAAAGGTCGTTCAGTTCGTCCGGACTTGAAATGCGGTATTTGTGGTGAACATGGTGGTGAACCTTCTTCTGTTAAATTCTGTCACAAAGCAGGTTTGAACTATGTTTCTTGTTCTCCATTCCGTGTGCCTATCGCACGTTTGGCTGCGGCTCAGGCTGCTATTGAAGAATAATCATTTCTGAAATAATATGAAAGAGGTCTCACTAAGAGGCCTCTTTTTTTGTATATAAACGAACTTAGAAGAAGTTGTAGTATCTTTTTTTTATCAAAAAAAACTTTTTTGAAACAATTGATAAATATTATAACTATTTTTGTAGGCTTAAATGACCAAGGGGATATAAAATGAGTTTACTAATTAAGAATATTTTCTTGTTATTAATTTCATTGTTTGTTTTTTCAACATCAAACAAAACAACAGATATGCCGTCTTGTCAAGAGACTACACAAACTGTTGTATCTTCTTATGAGCAAGAAGAGCCCCAATTAACAAATCCTATAAATTATTTAACAGATTATCAATTAACGATAATTCATCAAAACTGTTGTAATTACCAAAACACAACTAACTCTTTTAAACAAAAAAACATACATCGAAATCATAAACATATAAATCACACATCTGAAAATTATCATTATCCTTCTAAAATCAAAAAGGATTTTCACATTATATCTTACCATCCGTTAGATTACTATATCTATACTTTAGAGAAAATCATCACTTAACGTTCTTTATCTCCAAAAGATTATAAGGGTATCTCATTTATACCCATAACTATTTCATTAAGGATAATTTCTAAACAATATATTTATGCATTTTACATTATTAATTGTCGTTATTATAACGGCAATTGCACTTGTAGCTGTTGCATTAGGTATTGCTAATGCAATTTCGCCACGTTCCTACAATTCACAGAAAGGAGAAGCGTATGAATGTGGTATTCCTACCCGTGGAAAATCATGGATGCAATTTAAAGTAGGTTATTACCTTTTTGCTATCCTGTTTTTGATGTTTGATGTTGAAACTGTTTTTCTTTTCCCATGGGCAGTTGTGGTGCAGGACTTAGGTATTTATGGCTTAGTCAGCATCGTATTTTTTTTAGTAGTATTAGTTTTAGGTTTGGCTTATGCCTGGAAGAAAGGAGCACTTGAATGGAAATAAAAAAACCAACCATAAAGTCTATTCCTTATGAAGACTTCAAAAACAATGAGTATCTCGAAGAGATGGTCAAACAACTTAATGAAGGTGGAACCAAAGTATTGGTCGGCTGTTTGGACGACCTTATCAACTGGGGACGAAGCAATTCATTATGGCCACTTACGTTTGCAACAAGTTGTTGTGGTATCGAATTTATGGCAGTGGGAGCTGCCCGTTATGACTTTGCCCGTTTTGGGTTTGAAGTAGCTCGAGCTAGCCCTCGACAAGCAGATATCATCATGGTAGCCGGAACCATTACTCATAAAATGGCACCAGTATTGAAACGACTTTACGACCAAATGGCTGACCCCAAATATGTTGTAGCTGTTGGAGGTTGTGCTATTTCCGGAGGCCCATTTAAAAAGTCTTACCATGTATTGAATGGTGTTGATAAAATCTTACCGGTTGACGTTTACATCCCAGGATGTCCTCCTCGTCCGGAAGCGTTATTATATGGAATGATGCAATTACAACGAAAAGTAAAACTGGAAAAATTCTTTGGAGGAGTTAATCGCAAAGAAGAGAAACCAGAAAATAAATAAACCTTTGATATGGAGCAGATACTACAGATAGATCCCATAGATTTACATCAACGTATGTCAGATTTACGTAAAGATGGTTATGATTTTTTACGTTCTCTGACCGGTATGGACTGGGGAGGAGAGGGTTTAGGAGTCGTTTATCATATAGAAAAAACGACAACAGGAGAAAATAGAGTAATTAAAACCCTTACAACTAACCGTGAAACCCAAGAACTTCCTACTGTAAGCGACATCTGGAAAGGTGCCGAATTCAACGAACGTGAAGTATATGACTTCTTCGGAATTCATTTTATTGGCCATCCGGATATGAGACGTCTCTATTTACGTGAAGATTGGATAGGTCATCCTTTACGTAAAGATTATGATGAAAGTCTTAATCCTTTACGTATGACAAATGAAGAGCCTGATGATGTTACTCAACATTTTGAAGTTCAAAATGATGGTAGTGTAATCAAAAAACGTGAAGTTATTTTTGATGATGACGAATATATCATTAATATCGGTCCTCAACATCCGGCAACTCATGGTGTACTTCGTTTTCGTGTAAGTTTGGAAGGAGAAATCATCAAGAAATTGGATGCCCATTGTGGATACATTCACCGAGGTATAGAAAAAATGTGCGAAAGTTTAACCTATCCCCAAACATTGGCTTTAACAGACCGTTTGGATTATTTAGGAGCACATCAAAATCGTCATGCACTCTGTATGTGTATTGAAAAAGCAATGGGAATTGAGGTAAGTGAACGCGTTCAATATATCCGT
>JAFYOM010000102.1 GCA_017560165.1 Parabacteroides sp. | reverse complement strand
TTTCTATGCCGGACAAATGGAATTAAGTCAAACGTTCAATATCGCATCTTTAGATAAAGGAAAGGGTAAGTATATTTTGAAGTTTAATGACTTGGAAACAATCTTGCTAGGTGTTCGTTTGAATGGTAAAGATTTTCCGACTGTTTTTTCTAATCCTTGGGAGTGTGATGTAACAGAAGCATTACAAGAGGGACAAAATGAGTTAACTTTGATTTTGACTAATAGTTTGAGAAATTTGATGGGACCTTACCATCACATGGGTGCTGAATTTGCAAAGGTGGCAGGTGGTGTGTTCCGTGGTGATACAGACTGGCCTAATTTAGTACCGGGTGATAAGGACTGGTATGATGCGCGTATTCGTGGTAATGCGAAGCTATGGAGAGATGATTACTATTCTATCCCGTTTGGATTGCTTTCAGCTCCTATTTTGGAAATGGAAAAATAAATGATAAAATAAAAATGAAATAGGTTACCCGCCATTGAGCTAATCAGTTCAATGGCGGGTTTCTTAAACTTATATGCATGATATGAAAAGATTTTTATTTTTGTTAGGATTGGTGGGTCTGTTAGGAGGTTGTACGCAGGAGGAAAAATATATGAATGATTGTATGGAATTTGAACAGGCTCGGTTTAAAGAACCTGCTAATACGTTTCGTGCAGTTCCTTTTTATTCCTTAAATGATAGTTTATCAGCAGAAGAGTTAGCTCGTCAATTAAAGTTGATGAAGGAGGGGGGCTTTGGGGGAGCTTTTTTACATAGCCGTGTAGGATTATTAACTCCCTATTTGAGTGAAGAATGGTTCCGTATGATGGAAGCAGGAGTGAAAGCTTGTCAGGAATTAGGGATAGATGCATGGTTTTATGATGAAGATGGCTATCCGAGTGGTTATGCCGGTGGGATTATCCCTCTAATGAATCGTGATTATTGTGTCCGTACATTAGGACGTGTTCCTAAAGATTGGGATTTGATGACAGAAGATGATGAATTGCTTTGGGAAGATGATGAATATAAATATGTTTCTTATGCAGAACGGACTGGACAATCTCGTTATAATGGTGGTGCATGGGTTGATTTGATGAATCCAGAAATGGTAAAGGCTTTTATCGATTGTACCTATCGCCCCTATGTTGAACGATTTGCGGGACAACCGAATGTGAAAGGAATTTTTATGGATGAAGCACAAGTTTGTCCACGTCGAGTTCCGGAAGCAACGGCAGCAGTAAGTTATTCTCCTTATGTAGATGCTACATTTAAAAAATTGTGGGGATATGATTTACGTCCGGTTATACCTTCTTTGTTTGGAGAGGTAGGAGATTGGCGTACCGTCCGTTTACATTATTATCGAACAATCGCTCACTGTTTTGAACATTCTTTTACAAGACAAATAGCCGATTATTGTGCTGAACATGGTTTTATCTGGACCGGACATTATAATTTTGAGGAATTACCTGCTAAGAATATGCAGAATGAAGGTAATTTATCTCAACAATTCCGAACCATGCAAATGCCAGGTATTGATGCGTTGGGGCTACGTTATAACCCTACACATACCGGTAAGGTTTTAACATCAACTGCTAATCAATATGGGATTTCTCGACGTTTGAGTGAGCTGTTTGGTATCGGTGGACAGAACATGTCGTTTGAAGACAGAATGTGGATAACCTCTTGGCATACAATTATGGGAGTGAATTTTATGTGTCCTCATTTATATTTGTATAGTATGAAGGGGGAACGTAAGCGTGATTATCCTCCAACAATCAGCCATCAGCAACCTTATTGGTCACAGAATAAATTGTTTGAAGACTATTCGGCTCGTCTTTGTTACTTTGCAACAGTTGGAAAAACAAAGGCAGAGGTCTGTATAATTAGTCCGATAGAATCTGACTATATAGATGAAGCTCCTAAGGGGGCTATTTATTCGGAAAAAATAGATTGGGATACTCCGTTCGAAGAGCTGATGAATCAGTTAATGGCTATGCAGATTAATTCGGATATCGGAGATGAAGGTATAATATCTGAAATAGGAAACGTAAAAGATGGACATTTCATTGTTGGACAGATGAATTACCCGATTGTGATATTGCCTCCTATGCGTACAATTCGTCCGTCAACATTGACTTTACTTGAATCTTTTGCGAAAGAGGGAGGTCATATTTTCGTGGTAGAACGTTATCCGGATTTTGTAGAAGGAAAAGTAAATAGAGAGGCCATAGAGCAGTTGATGAGTTATTCAACGCTTGTCTCAAAATCAACTTTACAATCAGAAATAGCAAATGTTTATTCTCCTATATTTACATTGGAGGGAAATTCTAAACATTTGATTTGGTCTCATTTGAGAGATGTAAAAGGAGGGAATGTGATACAATTATCTAACACCTCTCGTTTACAGTCTGTAACAGTTGAGGTGAAGTTAGCTGATCCGGAACAAAAAGTGATGTTGTGGGATCCGGTAAATGGAGATTGTTTACAATTGGAAAAGAATGATAGAGGACATTTTGTTGTGGAATTTTCACCGGCTCGTACTTGGCTATTAACAATTGGAGAACCTTCAGAAAAGGCTGTAGCCAGTCGTGTTTATCAGATACCAGGTGAGCGAACATCAATACTTACATTAACTAATTCATGGAGACAACAACGTCAGAATCATAATGCATTGCCTTTGGATTTTGCTGCATGGAGTATTGATGAAGGACGTAGTTGGAATACTTCTGAACCTGTTTTAGCGATTCATACACGTTTTACAGAAGAAGAACCTTATAATGGACCTTTAGAATTATGTTATTCATTTGATGTTGATTGTTTACCGAAATTTTGTGCTGTGGCTATCGAACAACCTTGGATTTATAAGTGGATTAAAGTGAATGGAAATGCTATATTATTTGATAAAAGTCAAACATATATAGATCATTCGATTTTTCAGACAGATATAACCTCTTTGTTAAAAAAAGGCAATAATAAAATTATCTTATCATTAGATTATAAAAGTGCTATTAAAGGAGATGTAAATGCTGTTAAACGTTATGGATCGGAGATTGAAGCAATTTATTTAGTAGGAGATTTTGCAGTACAGGGTCGTTTGGCTAAAGAACAACCTACTGATACATGGCGCAATCAAGAAAAAACATTAGCTCCAAAATTAATGCCTACACGTTTTCAATATGGCTCTTTTATATTGTCTGAAGAACAGACGATGGTTGATGGCAATTTGATTCGTCAAGGTTATCCGTTTTATGCCGGAAGTATAAGTTTAAGTCAAGTATTTAATCTGGAAGATGTTGATAAACAAGCATGGAAATATATATTATCCTTTAAAGATTTAGAAACGACTTTAGTGGAAGTAACCTTGAATGAAAAGGTATTTCCGGCTATATTTTCTACACCATGGGAATGTGATATAACAGAGGCCTTAGTTGCAGGTGAAAATAAGTTGACTTTGACGTTGACTAATAGTTTACGTAACTTAATGGGACCGTATCATCATGTAGGTGGAGAGTTTGCTCAAGTGGGTTCATCTGTGTTTAAAGGTAATCATGGCTGGCCTAATTTAATCCCGGGAGAGAAAGATTGGTATGATGCGCGTATTCGTGGTAATGCGAAATTATGGAGAGATGACTATTATTGCATACCATTTGGCTTGTTATCTTCTTCGATAATTAAAACAGAAAAAAGGAATAAATGATGTTTTAGTAACAATTTGTCGTTTTATTAATATCTTTGCGAAAATAATCTAATTAAGATAGCATATGGAAAAGATTAACTGGTCCGAATTAGGTTTCGGATACATTAAAACTGATTATAATGTACGTTGTTATTATCGGGATGGTAAATGGGGTGAATTAGAAGTTAGTTCATCTGAAATTTTAAATATTCACATGGCTGCAACTTGTTTGCATTATGGCCAAGAATCTTTTGAAGGATTAAAAGCTTTTAGAGGTAAGGATGGTAAAATACGTGTTTTCCGTATGGACGAAAATGGAAAGCGTATGCAAGCTTCCAGCCGTGGAATTAAAATGGCAGAATTGCCGTTGGAAAAATTTGAAGAAGCAATTCGTAAGGTGGTTAAATTAAATGAACGATTTGTTCCTCCTTATGAAAGTGGTGCTGCTTTATATATCCGTCCGTTGATGTTAGGTTTAGGAGCTCAGGTGGGTGTTAAACCGGCTCCGGAATATATGTTTGTTGTGTTTGTAACTCCGGTAGGCCCTTACTTTAAAGGAGGTTTCCAACCGTCAAAAGTTTGTATCATGCGTGAATATGATCGTGCAGCTCCTCATGGTACAGGTACAATTAAAGTTGGAGGTAATTATGCAGCAAGTTTGGTAGCTGGAGAAATTGCACATGAAAAAGGGTATGCAGCAGTATTGTATTTAGATCCGAAAGAAAAGAAATATTTAGATGAATGCGGTCCTGCAAACTTCTTCGGTATACGTGGTAATAGTTATATTACTCCTCAATCTCAATCAATATTGCCTTCTATCACCAATAAGAGCTTGCAACAATTAGCAGCAGATATGGGCTTGACAGTTGAACGTCGTCCTGTTCCAGTAGAAGAAATTGCAACATTTGAAGAGGCTGCAGAATGTGGAACAGCAGCTGTGATTGCTCCGATTTCTCAAATAGATGATTTGGATATTAATAAGACATATATCATTGCAAAAGATGGTAAGCCGGGTCCTGTATGTGAGAAATTGTACAATAAACTGCGTGCTATCCAATATGGTGATGAACCTGATACATACGGTTGGGTGAGCGTTATTGAATAAATGTGTATTTATAATAAAGATGAGGCAGAGATAATTGATAATCGAAGTTGTGATTGCAGACTTAAATTTGCAAACTCTATATTGCAATTCTAGAAAGATTAGTTATCTTTGCCTTGTTTATTCTAAATACATGACATAAGATTTGTCTTATGCAATAACGTTGTGGAAGCATTCTTTAGAACACATAAATATCTGATTGAACATTTGTTCTCTCCCGTACGAAGAGGCTTGATGGATGAGATCGATTGGAGTAATCGGTTGATAGGCATAAAAGGCTCTCGCGGAGTAGGTAAGACTACGTTTTTATTGGATTATGCCCGAGAGTTTTTGGGGGCTGATAATAAAGAATGTTTGTATGTTAACCTAAATCACTTTTATTTTACAGAACGAACATTGATCGATTTTGCAGCAGAGTTCAGAGCAAAAGGAGGAAAGGTGCTGCTGATAGATCAAGTTTTTAAATATCCAAATTGGTCAAAGGAACTTCGATATTGTTATGATAATTATACTGATTTGAAAATTGTGTTCTCCGGTTCTTCTGTAATGCGATTGAAAGAGGAGAATCCAGATTTATCAAAGAAGGTTGTATCATATAATTTAAGAGGTTTTTCATTTAGGGAGTTCTTTAATTTAATGACGGGAAACAATATTCCTGCCTTTTCATTTGAAGATGTAATACATAATCATCGTCAGATAGCAGAAGAGGTTTGTTCTAAGGTTAAACCGATGGCCTACTTTCAAGACTATTTGCATCATGGTTTTTATCCGTTCTTTTTAGAAAAACGAAATTTTTCTGAGAACTTATTGAAAACAATGAATATGATGTTGGAAGTGGATGTCTTATACATTAAACAAATTGAACAAAGCTATTTGCCCAAATTACGAAAGTTGCTTTATCTGTTGGCAACGAGTGCTCCTTGTTCGCCTAATATAAGTTTACTTAGTAAAGAGATTGAGATGTCACGAGCTACTGTGATGAATTATATCAAATATTTGACAGATGCTCGTTTAATGAATATGCTTTATCCGGAAGGAGAATCGTTCCCTAAAAAACCGGCAAAAGTATATATGTATAATTCCAATCTGATGTATCCGATTCGACCGATGGAAGTAAATATGCAGGCAGTACGTGAATCATTCTTTTATAATCAATTATTGAAAGATAATCGGTTGAATGCAAGTACTAAGAATGCACATTTTCTAGTAAATGGAAAATATAATTTCAGGATTGAAGAGAATATGAGAATAAAGAATCATCCTGATTTATATTATGCTATAGGAAAGATTGAAGTTGGAGAAGGAAATTGTATCCCTCTTTGGCTTTTTGGTTTTTTATATTGAAATTTTTTTATTACTAATAGTTAGAGTCTATGACAAAACAAAAGAAATTCATCACTTGTGATGGTAACCAAGCTGCAGCACATATTTCATATATGTTCTCAGAAGTAGCAGCTATTTACCCCATCACTCCGTCTTCTACAATGGCTGAATATGTAGATGAATGGGCTGCTCAGGGCCGTAAGAATATCTTCGGCGAAACAGTTTTGGTACAGGAAATGCAATCTGAAGGTGGTGCAGCCGGTGCTGTTCACGGATCTTTGCAGGCTGGTGCTTTGACTTCTACTTATACTGCATCTCAGGGTCTATTATTGATGATCCCGAACATGTATAAAATTGCCGGTGAATTTTTGCCTTGCGTGTTCCACGTATCTGCAAGAACATTGGCTTCTCATGCTTTGTGTATTTTTGGTGACCATCAAGACGTAATGTCTTGTCGTCAGACTGGTTTTGCAATGTTGGCGGAAGGTTCTGTACAGGAAGTTATGGATTTGGCAGGTGTTGCTCATTTAGCAACCATTAAATCTCGTGTTCCATTCTTAAACTTCTTTGATGGTTTCCGTACATCTCATGAAATTCAGAAAATCGAAATGTTGGAAAACGAAGATTTAGCTCCGCTAGTTGATCAACAAGCGTTGGCTGAATTCCGTAGCCGTGCATTAACTCCTGAAAAACCGGTAGCTCGTGGTATGGCTGAAAACCCAGATACATTCTTCGCTCACCGTGAATCTTGTAATCCTTACTATGAAGCAGTTCCGGCTATCGTAGAAGAATACATGGAAAAAGTATCAGCTATCACTGGCCGTAAATATGGTTTGTTTGATTATTATGGTGCAGAAGATGCTGACCGTGTAATCATCGCAATGGGTTCTGTTACTGAAGCTATCCGTGAAGTTATCGATTATTTGACAGCTAAAGGTGAAAAAGTAGGTTTGGTTGCTGTTCATTTGTATCGTCCGTTCTCTGCTAAACATTTCTTGGCTGCAGTTCCTAAAACAGCAAAACGTATTGCTGTATTGGATAGAACTAAAGAACCGGGTGCAAATGGTGAACCTTTGTATTTGGATGTAAAGGACTGCTTCTATGGTCAAGAAAATGCTCCAGTTATCGTAGGTGGTCGTTACGGTTTAGGTTCTAATGATACAACTCCGGCTCAGATTTTGGCTGTTTATGAAAACTTGGCAATGGCTGAACCGAAGAATCAATTTACTATCGGTATTATTGATGATATTACCTTTAC
>JAFYOM010000101.1 GCA_017560165.1 Parabacteroides sp. | reverse complement strand
GTCCACCGTGCATCTCATTCTGAATAGTTTCCATAGAGATACAGGCCAACATTGTAGCCGTTTCAATTCTCTTAGCTGGTCGAGAAGAACCGTGTCCTGCTCTAAATCCATTGTTCAAAATCTTATCCAATGGATGTTGTAAACACGTTAGAGATTTGGTCGGGTAGTAGTCCAAATCGTGAATATGTATATAATTTCCTTTAACAGCGTGTCTAGCCGTTTCGGATAATAGTGTTTCTATAGTAAACTCTTTGGAAGTTTCAGATGCTAATTTATACATCATTCCAGAGGGAGTATCTGAGTTCATATTCGCATTTTCTGTCAATACCTCAGTATTATCACCATTGATAATACTTAAAAATGTAGCTTCATTCATTCTTTTGTGTCCTTTCTATAAGTTCTTATCCATTCAAACGCTCTCGGTTCATCGAGAGGAACACCATCAACTATCAAATAAGGTGGTTTTAATGGATTATCAATACGAATTTCCATATCAAATGAAATTCCTTTACAAAGCAACGCAAGTTCCAATAGTGTCATTTGTTCAATATTATTTACAACTAACGTAACCATATTATTTCTCCCCGGTAGAACCAAACCCACCTCGATCTGAGTGTTTAAACCCATCTACATGGAGGAAATTAACCTTCTCCATATTTTTAACGATTCTAAACTGACAAATCCTAGAATCTTTTTCTATTGTTGTTTTTCTAGTAGCTAACGCTGGAAATTTCCAAATATCATTATCATCACAATAAGAGTTATCGATAACACCCATGTGATTAGTTTGAAGTATTCCCCACGACTTAAAAGTAGAACTTCTCGGTACAATATGAGCTTCATAACCTTCTGGGAGTTCCATAGATACACCAAGAGAGATAAGCTTAAATTCACCAGCTTCCAACTCTACAGTTTCAGCAGCTCTCAAATCAATCCAATCTCCCTTTTCGCTAATACTTAATGCTGTAATATCAGCGTGATACTTAACTTTTACTTCCATATTCAACCCTCTCTTTCAAATTCTAACCATTTATATCTAATAGTTCTCAGAATTTTCTGAACTTTAGATACATTGATATTCATCACATGAGCCATTTCACTGGTACTATAACCAAGATCACTCATTGTCAATACTTTTTGTTCGTCTTTGTTCAAATAATGGTAAAAACTTTCGTCCATATAATCGACATCACTACTACCTACCAACAAACCTTCCAATGTAGTATCTTCAGATGATTTAGTTTCAAGTGAGATGGTTTTCTGTTCTGGTTTCCGTCTGATAAACTCTTGGTTGATCTCATTTCGTATACACCGTCCTGCAAACGTTGAGAACTTACCTTTAGTATCATCAAACCTTTCAGCAGCTTTGCAAAGACCGAGCATCCCACTCTGTACTATATCTTCATCGTATAAGTATGTAGGATAGTATTTTGATATTATGTAATACACGAGATTCATATTACTTTCTACCAAAGTTGATTGTTCATGATTCATCGACATATACTCTCACTTTTTTACCATTATTTTCAACGGTTTTAATCGTCAAATTAAATTCGTGTTTCATGCGCTTCTGAAACTCGATCGCAGAACACGCTTGTAAGTTATTACTCAAACAAAAAGTAGTGTACTTTTGATATATAACCTTAATTGGTTCGTTTAAATAATCAATTTCATCCAATTCTTCAAAAAATTCCAAGATAGGATTATTCGACTTTTCAAACTCTTCCAAGTTTTCTTTAACTCTATCGCAGCTAACAAACTCTTGTTCTATGAGTAGATTCTTCAAAGCAGGAATAGCATTTGCTATCAGTGCTTCCATTACATCTTCTCCACGGAGCTTGTATTTGATAAACGGGTCATAATCGTCATCCTGTTTGGAGAACTTAGCGTCAAACGGGATTATAACCAATCTATCAAGCACTGCACGAGAATCTTTTCCCCGTCCGAGTCTTGGCAAGGCATTTGCAGAGAAAAAGAACTTGGCAAAAGACCGTAATTTGAATGGGTCTTTACTCTTTCGTTCAGCAGTAACAGTATCTCCCGACACAACTTTTTTGAAGATAGCTGTGTTTGATACCCACTCATCGTTAATGTCATCCCCAATATTGGCAAGTTTTCCTGTAAGCTCAGCCGTTCTAAATCTATCCCCAATCTCACAGAGATCAAGGTTCGATGTATTATCTTCGCCCAACATCGTTGAAACCATGTCCAAGAATGTTGATTTACCATTCCTCTTCTCCCCAAGTAGGAAGAAACTTTTTCTAAGTTCGTTTCGTCTATAAAAACAATAACCGATGGCTTGATACAATAACTCGTAGACATTTTCATCCTCACAAGATAATTTATTCATTACCCTATCCAACAACTCGCTTTCAGCGTCTGGGTTGTAGTTGTGCGGAATCTTATTGGTTATGATATATTCCGGACTAAAATCAGTAAAACTATCATTCGTGATATTCAACACGCCATTATTAAAAGCAATTAAATTAGCGTCAGCTACCACAGATTCTTTCGTTACCAACAAGTTGAGATAGGATAAAACCTCTTTACGCTTACTTTGGTTAAGATTTGGAATATGCTCAATCATAGCAGCTTCGATGTAATCATCACCATGTTCGTATATTCCATTTTGGTAAATGTACAACTTACCATTCAGCTTTATAATGTTATCCGCTCGTAGTAAGAATTTGGCAAATTTATCAAATAAGAACGAACCTTTACTATTAAAAAACGTTGGTTTATTAAAAGCTCCGTCTCTCAGAATTACTTTTAATTCGTCTTCTGTAAGAGGGTCTTTTAATACAAAATCGTTGATGATTCCAATACATTCTCTACAATCTTCAACACTAAAGTCATTCTGTTGAAGTGGTAGGATGTAAGAGAACAAAGCGTTATTCCGACCTTCACCCTCGCATAAACTTAATACGTTCACGTTGGTTTTTATTGGTTGTAAATACTTAGGTAATACTTCATATTCACCGCTATCGTATAACAACTCACGTTCAACACCATTGAATTTTAAAACCTCATAGGACGCTCTTCCACCGCCTTTAATATCAGCAGTAAGACCAATAGCCAATTTACAGTGAGTACGGTTCATCATCGATTGATCAGTTTTAAACAGAAAATGCGCTCCACGAGTAGTAGCCAAAACTTTACACTTTAAAGATTTAGAGCGGATAATTTTGAGTAAAATATTCGCCTGTTCGCTATCATCAATATCAATCAACACAGTATCATCAGCCAAGATTCCAGCGTATTCATTAAACTTCTGAGCTTCACTCAAAGTTAATAACTCATCACTTCTTTTATCTTTAAAAGGCATTGTTGATTTTTTACCGCTCGTTGGAACATATCCTTTGTAAAGATTCACCATAATCAATCCTTTCTTACTCCTAACTTACCAAGCTTGCATAATTGCCAGCGTATCTTAAAAATGTTTCAAATTCTTCAATGGTAACTTCCCAATATTCGCAGAGTTCTGCTAACGAAAATCTACTACATTCTTCGGTAATCATTCTTGTTATCCGGTCTACTTTATCGTTAGTTAACATAACTTAGTCCTTTCATTTACATCGGTGTTCTGCGTGGTTTATTACTCCGCATATAATAGGTAATTTGTTTATTTGTTTCTACAATCATTTGATACGTTAAATAAGTACAGGCTTCTTCATAATCTGATAGTTTATGTCCCGGAAACTTATCTTTCAGATAATCATACACTCGTACATCAAAATCTTCCTTACTGTTCATTTATACAAATCTCCTTAAAATAGGGTAGCGTTTCTGCCCACTTACAAAACTCTCTCCACTCATCCAGCTTGTGGTGTCTACGAGCAAAGTACATGGACTTCAGCACTTGGTAATTCAGTTGTACCGTGCGCTTTTGGTTGTAAGATGACGGTAACAGTTGGATCATCTGCCACCAATATGTTTTAATCAAATCCTTAATTCTGATATACTCGTCTGAACCAAGAGTGCATTTTTTCAAATCTTCCTTGGCGGTTATGTATAATCTACGGAACTGATTAAGAGTATCTATCACGTCACCAAGCATACTATGAGCTTCTCCAAAAAGATGGTCGTAACTAAAATCATCATACTCAAACATCTTGTGTGTCAGCCGATGCATTGTACTTGTGGAATTGCAAACTGTACCTACCTTGTAAGTATCAAACTCTTTCCACCAGTACAGCGGAGCGGTGATGTCAACTGTTACGTTTATCATTCGTAAGAACTTGGCGTGATCGCTACCAGCTTTGGATAGTGATTTCATAAGTTTAAGGTCGTTTTCACCAACAAAGTCTTCGGCTCTATCATCGTCAATCATATATTGAAATGTACTATCACTCTTATCCCAAGAATTTAAAGGATTCCTCATCCCACGAATAGCAGCTTCCCATCCATAAACATTTGTATTTTCAAGTTTAATCATACATCCACCCCAAAATCTCTAAGTCTTTTAATAGCTAAATCTACATACCATTCTCTATCTAATTTCGGAAACCTATCAGTTGTTTGTCCTCTGATATCGTCATTGACAATGAAACATCTATCTGGTGTGTTTCCAAATTTCGCTGGATTACGAACTCCATCACACTTGAGGATTCTTCCATCTCCCTCATCTTTGGAAGCAAATACTCTATAACATTTGTTATCGTATCTTTTTGTTCTACCTTTTTCTTCATGTTCAACCCACTTATATTTATTACTCAACTTAACAACTTTTTGGAATTTTCTGAAATCTTTACAGGAGTAAATTGTATTCTCTACTGGTGTTTTTTTCAGCAGATAATCTCTTACCGCTTCATTCACAATAGCCAAATCATAGTCCAAGTTGTTTAATTTCTTTACATACGCTCCTTTGGATTCTATCCCTCCATCTTCAAATACCGCTATGTAATTATTTACATCCTTCTGACAAATCTTTGTGATTCTGTCATAACCGAGACCCATTCCGGTGCGTTCTTCCCACTCTTTACAAATAGCTCTTACTTCGTCCTCATTACCATTGAGTTTAACAATGAGACCATCCGTATTAGACTGGATTAACTGGCAACTTCCTTCCAACCGCTCTATTAAATCCGTTAGTAGT
>JAFYOM010000100.1 GCA_017560165.1 Parabacteroides sp. | reverse complement strand
TGATGTAGTTTCTCGAGAAACTTCTGGTAACAAAATCTATCAGTTTACAAACAAAGCAACCAACACAACTTTAAAGCTAAAGAACAATGATATCTTTGCTGTTGGTGAAAAGAATGCTGTAAACCATCAGTTGGATACATTAGATGTTACTGCTGGTGCTACTTATAAAAAATTGTTTACTGTAGAAGGTAACTTTACAATTGTAGCTAAAGCTAATGGTACTATTACTCCTGATACAGGTGCTTATGCTGCTTTAACTCCTCTTGCTGTTGTTTTGGTTGAACCGGGTGATATGACTCACTGGATGACAGTTGCAGAATTGAATCAGTGTGCTTCTTATTCATTGCCTTTGTTCGCTGCAATGGAAGGTGTAGAAGTAGCTGACGCAGCTTATGAATTTGTATCAACTGCTGCTACTGCTGCATCTACAGATACTATTTTCAATATTAAATCTGTAACTTCTGGTAAATGGTTGGCTGTTGACTCTGCTAACGTAACAAAAACTTCTACTGTTAACTTGACAAACCAGGATGAAGTGTTTGGTTTCGATGTGAAATTCGGTGGCAATGCTAAAAAATTCAAAAACTTCGGTATCTTGTTCAATCCGGTAAATGATTCTATCGCTGTAGCTGTAATGGACTCTACTTTGGGTTGGAATGTGGCTCAAAAGAAAGTTGCTGCTAATGTGGTTAGCGCTGGTCAGCCTGTTGCATGGTTGGGTAATGTTCAGTTTGTAAACGATAAAGCTGAATATATCACTGTAGACGATTTGACAGCTCCGACAAATGGTAAACCGTATTGGTCTCCTGCTCCTGCTCAGATTGAAGCTGGTGAAGCATTGGCAGATGGCTTGTATATCTTACAGTCTAAGAAAGGTATTTGGGGTTATAAATTCTTTACAACTTGTTATCCAAATGGTGGCCGCGAAAATGAATTGGAGAATGAACTTCTTCCTGAAAATCAGTGGATGGTAAAGGGTACTTATGCTGATGGTATCTATTCTTATAAGGCTTGGAACCGTTTCTATGAAACTGAAGCTCGTGCTACTGAACTTAAGAAGGTTGCTACTTGTGACAATGAATACTTTATCTTTGGTACTGATACTGTAACTTTAAAAGCAATCGAAGCTAACTATGGTTACAAAGTATTTGAAGGCGAAGCATTGAATGCATCTTCATTTACATTAGGTTTGGTTAACCAATTAGGTGCAAATGGTGCTTATATGGTAATGAATGCTGACTCTTCTTTGAACGTGTTGGCTACAGAAGAACCGTTGGAATTACGTGCAATCTATGCAGGTGGTAAATCTTTCAATGGAAAACATTGTGCTGCAGATACATTGGCATTCTATAACATCTATACTTTGAATGCTAAGGGTGATACTTTGTGGGTTGGTGGATATAGCTCTGCTAATAATATGGCGTATACTTACTCAACAAAGAAAGGTGCTAATTTATTATCTTTTGCTTTCAAAATGATTAACGAAGGTAAATATATGATGATAGAGGCAAATGCAACTGCTCCTACATGTTCTTATTATTATGCAGTTCGTATTCATGAAAATGGTGGTACTTCTACATACACAAATACAAATGCCAACGACGTATCATTGTTCACAATCAATGAAAAATTCGATGATTCAGAATATGCTCGTTTGGAAGCTGGTCACTACTTGATTATCGATAACAGCAAGGGTAACGCTGAATCTGGTGATTTGGATGAAAACGAAGTATTGACTAAGAATACAAATAAAGCTGCTAAGTTCTTAAGCGTAGGTGATAAATTAGGTGACGAAGCTGCTATCGAAGAAAACTTCTCATTGTGGATTGAAGAAGCTTGCGTAAACAATACTCCTGCTGATACATTGTTCCCAACTTATTACATCTTGAAGGGTGCTACAGTTGATGCTGATACAGTTCGTGGTGACTTCTTGACAGCTAAGGGTAAATATACTGCTACAGGTGACAGCTTGATGACATTCGTAACAGGTAAAGCTAAGATCAATGATAAGATGGCTAAAGCAAAAGCTGCTGCTAACACATTCTTGTTCAAGGTTACTGACGTAGAAAATCAATATACAATCCAGGCTGCTAAGAATAGAGCTGCATCTTTGGCATTGATCAACGGTACTGTAGTATTAACAGAATCTAAGATCGCTCTTCCTGTAGTTGTTGCTAAGACTTCAGTTGTTCCTACAGCTAACGAAAACATCGCTGCTGAAGGTGTAACAGTAATCGCTGGTAACGGTAACATCACAATCGCTGGTGCTGCTGGTAAGAAAGTGGTTATCGCTAACATCTTAGGTCAGACTGTTGCTAACACAATCATCGCTTCTGACAACGCAACAATCGCTGCTCCTGCAGGTGTTGTAGTAGTTAAGGTTGAAGGTGAAGCTGCTGTTAAGGCTATCGTGAAATAAGAATTGAACTAATTTTTATTCCATATTGAAAAGGGTTTCGGGTCTTCCGGAACCCTTTTTTATTTCATATTTCTATTTTATCTTTGTGGCAAAGATTATGGATATGGCTGACGAACAACAGATGGTACTCCGGACGGAGGACTTGGTGAAGAAATATAAAACGCGTACGGTGGTAAACCATGTCTCTATTGATGTCAAACAAGGGGAGATTGTTGGGTTATTGGGACCGAATGGGGCCGGTAAGACGACTACTTTCTATATGACGGTAGGCTTGGTGATTCCCAATGCCGGGAAAATCTATCTGAATGATATGGATATTACCGATTTTCCGGTCTATAAGCGTGCTCGAAGTGGAATTGGTTATCTGGCACAAGAGGCCTCTGTCTTTCGCAAGATGACGGTGGAAGATAACCTTCGTTCAGTGTTGGAGATGACCGGTACGACGCCGGAATATCAACGGGAGAAGTTGGAAAGCCTAATCGATGAGTTTGATTTGCATAAAGTACGGAAGAATTTGGGAGACCAATTATCCGGGGGAGAGCGTCGACGTACGGAAATTGCTCGTTGCTTGGCGATTGATCCTAAGTTTATCATGTTGGACGAACCGTTTGCAGGGGTGGACCCGATTGCTGTTCGTGATATCCAAACTGTGGTAGCCAAGTTGAAACATAAGAATATCGGTATATTGATTACTGATCATAATGTGTATGAGACCTTAAGTATTTGTGATCGTGCCTATCTGTTGTTTGAAGGAAAGGTACTTTTCCAAGGAACAGCCGAACAGTTGGCTGAAAACGAGATCGTACGAGAAAAGTATTTAGGTAAAGACTTTATCTTACGAAGAAGGGAACTCTAAAAGCGAGTCGCTTCTTTGATCTTTTTCCCACAAAAATAGAATAATGTCAAACTGAAGATTGCCATAGCTGCGTATGGTAGTAGGTTGGGGGTAGTTATTTCACCTGTGACGAACTCGTTCTGATTGAGTTGTTCGTCTGACATACAAATAACGGCTAAAGCATTGTTGGTGAAATGGGCAAACACCGGTATCCAGATGTTTCGACTCCAGTAGAGCAGATAGCCGAAGTAGGCTCCTAAAAGCATACGGGGCAGAAAACCATAAAACTGCATGTGAAAGGCACTGAAAATAGAGGCGGCAATCCAAATAATCAGATGATGGTTGGAACTCCATCTGCCTAAGATACGTTGTAAAGCCCCTCTGAAAAGAAACTCTTCTGTAATCCCTGCAGCCAATGCGACAACTAGTAGATTGGCTATTAGTGCCGAAATCCCTTTCTCTGATAAAAGTAATCGCGTAAGTTTTTCCGCTTCCCCCTCTTGAGCGCGCATCCAATTTTCAATACCTGACATAAAGGATGGAAGTTCCATTTGTTGGTTGAGCCATCCGGTCAGACTGATGGCTGGATTGAGAAGTAAGACGCTTAAAAATGTAAGGAAAAGTACTTCAATAGTTGGGATTTTTCCTATGGATAGATATTTTTTCGGTTGATTGCTGCATAACCAAGCCAAAAGCAATGCCGGCAGAAAGAAAGTTCCTATAGCTGAAATGAGTTGAATGATACGCATCGTATCCGGATTGGATGTGATTCCCTTGTTTATTCCCGCTGTACCCTGTAAAAACAGTAGAGGGAGACTGGCGGTGAGAGAGGATAGTACTAAACCTCCCAGAACGAGTAACAATAGGATATATAACTGAAAGAATGCCGGTTTTTCGGCGTAAATACCTTTTATCTTCATACCTTTTTCTGAAATAACTGTTCAAAGATAACGATTGAAAAGCAATATGTCCTATTTTAGCCTGCTCGTTTATAACAAATTAAGCAAACAATTTGCGATATTGAAAGAATAAACCTAATTTTGCACCTCAAATTTTGAATAGAAATAAAGTAATTAATTAAATAAATCAATCAGAATGAACGTTTCACTTAACAACATTGATGCTACAAAAGGCATCGTGAAATTAGAGATCGTGAAAGCTGACTATGCTGAAAAGGTAGAAAAGAGCCTTAAAAGCTTCCGTCAGAAAGCCAATGTACCCGGATTCCGTAAAGGTATGGTTCCGATGAGCATGGTGAAGAAGATGTATGGTAAACATGTATTGGTAGAAGAAGTCAATAAATTGGTTTCTGAAGGTCTATACAACTATATCCGTGAAAACAATGTGAATATCTTAGGTGAACCATTACCTAATGAAACAGAACAGAAAGAGATCAACTTCGATACACAGGAAGAATTTGAATTCTGTTTTGATATCGCATTGGCTCCGGAAATCCATATTGAACTTTCAAAAGCAGACAAGTTGCCATATTATCAAGCAAACATTGACGAAGAGATGATCAATAAGCAGGTACAGGCTTATCAGGCAAACTTCGGTAACTACGATCAGGTAGACGATGTTGAAGAAAAAGACTTGGTAAAAGGTAGAGTAGCAGAATTGGAAAATGGTGCTCCGAAAGAAGGCGGTATCGTTGTAGAAAATGCTGTTTTGATGCCAATGTATATCAAAGATGAAGCTGAAAAAGCAAAATTCATTGGTGCAAACAAGAACTCAGTAGTGGTATTCAACCCGAACAAGGCTTACGAAGGTGCTGAAGCTGAAATCGCCTCTTTCTTGAAAGTTGATAAAGAAGCTGTAGCTGGTATTACCGGTGACTTCAGCTTTGAAATCCAGGAAGTAACTCGTCATAAAAATGCAGAATTGAACAAAGAATTGTTCGATAAAGTATTTGGTGAAGGTGTAGTAAATAGCGAAGAAGAATTTAAGAACAAGATCCGTGAAGCGTTGGCTGAACAGTTTGCTCCTCAAAGTGATTATAAGTTCTTGATCGATGCTCGTGATCTTTTGGTTGCTAAAGCAGGAGAATTGGCATTTGCTGAAGATCTATTGAAACGTTGGTTGTTGGTGGCTAACGAAAAGAACACTCAAGAAAAGATCGACGAAGATTATCCAAAAATCATCGAAGACTTGAAATATCACTTGATTAAAGAAAATTTGGTGAAGAACAATGGCTTGAAGGTGGAAGATGCAGATATCGAAGAATTTGCTAAGCGTGTAGCTAAGGCACAATTCGCTCAATATGGTATGCTTTCTGTTCCTGATGATGTATTGGCTAACTATGCAAAAGACATCTTGAAAAACAAACAGACTTTGCAGAATGTAATTGACCGTGCAGTAGAAGAAAAATTGGCTGCTTGGTTGAAAGAACAGGTAGAGTTGGATGTGAAAGAAATTTCAGCTGACGAATTTAATAAGCTTCTTGAAGCATAAATGATTCATAAAAAGGCAACTTCGGTTGCCTTTTTCTTTTTTAGGGCTTTCTCTCGAAAAAAAATATAACATGGGATAGCAAATAAATTGTTTCTTTCAGAAATTTATTTATAACTTTGTTATTCCGATAAGCGAGAGAAAGCCCTTTTTGTGGCTTCTTGAAAAAGATAATAAGATTATAGATTATGAATGAATTCAGAAAGTATGCAACGAAGCATTTGGGTATGAATGGAAATGCGCTGGATAGTTATATGAATATAACGAGCAGCTATATTTCTCCGACCATTATCGAAGAACGCCAATTGAACGTTGCACAGATGGACGTTTTCTCACGGTTGATGATGGATCGTATCATCTTTTTAGGAACACAAGTGGATGATTATACAGCCAATGTAATTCAAGCGCAGTTATTATATTTGGATTCCAGTGACCCGGGTAAGGATATCTCTATTTACATTAATTCACCGGGTGGCTCTGTATATGCAGGATATGGTATTTATGATACCATGCAATTTATAAACAGTGATGTGTCAACAATCTGTACCGGTATGGCAGCCTCTTTTGCTGCGGTGTTATTGGTGGCAGGTACGAAAGGAAAGCGTATGGCTTTGCCTCATTCTCGTGTGATGATTCACCAACCGTTAGGAGGAGCGCAAGGACAGGCTTCTGATATTGAAATTGTGGCACGTGAAATCTTGAAAGTAAAGAAAGAACTTTATACAATCATCGCAGACCATTCCGGAAAGTCGTTTGAAGAGGTGGAAAGAGATAGTGATCGTGATTATTGGATGACTGCTTCAGAGGCTTTGGAATATGGAATGATTGACAAGGTGTTGGTTCGTAATAAATAATAAGGGAAGACGAAATGGCCAAGTCAAGTGGTGGTAATTGTACGTTTTGTGGGCGCAGTAGCCGGGAGGTGAATCTGTTGATAAACGGTATTTCCGGTGCCATTTGTGATGAATGTGCAAAGCAAGCGTATGATATTGTAAAAGAACAAATGCCTGGTAAGAAAACATCTTTTGGTTTAGAACAGAAAGATCTACCCAAACCGGAAGATATAAAAAACTTTTTGGATCAATATGTAATCGGACAAGATGATGCCAAACGTTATCTGTCGGTTGCTGTTTATAATCATTATAAACGTCTGATTCAAAAAGTAACAACTGATGATGTGGAAATTGAGAAATCAAACATTATCATGGTTGGGGCAACCGGAACGGGGAAAACATTGTTGGCAAGAACGATAGCGAAGCTGCTTCATGTACCTTTTGCGATTGTGGATGCAACAGTGTTGACTGATGCTGGTTATGTGGGTGAAGATATTGAGAGTATATTGACACGTCTGTTGCAGGCGGCTGATTATGATGTGGATGCCGCACAGCGAGGTATCGTATTTATTGACGAAATAGATAAGATTGCCCGTAAAAGTGATAACCCTTCTATTACGCGAGATGTGAGTGGAGAAGGGGTACAACAGGGATTGTTGAAGTTGTTGGAAGGTTCGATTGTGAATGTACCTCCTCAGGGAGGACGTAAACATCCGGATCAGAAAATGATTGCTGTTGATACAAAAAATATTTTGTTTGTTTGCGGTGGAGCTTTTGATGGTATTGAAAAGAAGATTGCTCAACGTTTGAATACACGGGTAGTCGGTTACGCTGCAAATGAAAATACAGCACAGGTCGATCGGAATAATTTCTTGAAGTATATTACTCCGACTGATTTGAAATCTTTTGGTTTGATACCGGAAATTATCGGACGTTTGCCTATTTTAACCTATTTGAATCCGTTAGATAGAAGTACGCTTCGCAATATTTTGACTGAACCTAAGAATTCAATTATCAAACAATACATAAAGTTGTTTGAAATGGATGGTATTCAGTTGGCATTTGATGAAGAGGTTTATGAATTTATTGTGGATAAGGCTTTAGAGTTTAAATTGGGAGCTCGAGGCTTGCGGTCTATTGTAGAGGCTATCATGATGGATGCGATGTATAGTATGCCGTCATCGGAAGAAAAATCACTTCAAGTGACATTGGGATATGCTAAGGAAAAGTTTGAAAAATCAGACGTAAACCGTTTACAGATTGCCTGATTGGCGGTTTAATTTAATATAAGTAGTATGGCAAAGAAGGATAAACTAACAGAAGCGCTTAAAAAACATTTTGGTTTTGGTACTTTTAAAGGAAACCAAAGAGCGATTATCGAAAATGTGTTGGCCGGAAACGATACCTTTGATTTGATGCCAACCGGTGGAGGAAAGTCATTGTGCTATCAGTTGCCCTCGTTGATGATGGAGGGAACTGCCATTGTAATCTCTCCATTGATTGCCTTGATGAAGAATCAAGTAGATGCCATGCGTAATTTTAGTGAGGAGGATGGAGTTGCTCACTTTATCAACTCCTCTTTGAATAAATCGGCTATAGACCAGGTAAAAAAGGATATTCTCAGCGGTCGTACCAAATTACTTTATGTGGCTCCGGAATCTTTGACAAAAGAGGAGAACATTGAGTTTTTGCGTCAGGTAAATATCTCTTTTTATGCGGTAGATGAGGCTCATTGTATATCTGAGTGGGGGCATGACTTCCGTCCGGAATATCGCCGTATTCGTCCGATTATTAATGAAATCGGAAAACGCCCGTTAATCGCTTTGACGGCAACGGCAACGCCTAAGGTACAGCATGATATTCAGAAAAATTTAGGCATGATTGATGCTTCTGTATTTAAATCCTCTTTTAACCGTACTAATTTATATTATGAAATCCGCCCAAAGACAACAAATATAGATAAAGAAATTATTAAATATATTAAAGCCAACGAGGGAAAATCGGGTATTATCTATTGTTTAAGCCGTAAGAAAGTGGAGGAATTTGCTGATATTTTGAAAGCAAATGGTATCAAAGCTTTGGCTTATCATGCCGGCATGGAGACACAACAACGTTCAGCCAATCAAGATGCTTTTTTGATGGAAACGGTAGATGTGATTGTGGCTACAATCGCTTTTGGGATGGGAATAGATAAGCCGGATGTACGATATGTGATTCATTATGACATACCGAAGAGCCTTGAGGGCTATTACCAGGAAACAGGACGTGCGGGTCGTGATGGCGGTGAAGGACAATGTATTGCTTTTTATGCATATAAGGATTTGCAGAAATTAGAGAAATTTATGCAAGGTAAACCTGTTGCAGAACAAGAAATTGGAAAGCAATTGTTGTTGGAAACTGCCGCGTATGCTGAAACGTCTGTCTGTCGTCGAAAGGTGTTGTTGCATTATTTTGGAGAAGAATACCTAGATGATAAATGTGGTAATTGTGATAATTGTTTGAACCCTAAAAAGCAAGTGGAAGCAAAAGAATTATTAAGTGCAGTATTGGAAGTTATCAGTGTTTTAAAAGAAAAGTTTAAAGCTGAATATATTGTCAACATGTTGATTGGTAATGAAACTTCCGAAATTCAGTCTTACAAACATAATGAACTAGAAGTGTTTGCTTCTGGAACAGAAGAAGATGAAAAAACATGGAATGCTGTTATCCGTCAGGCTTTAATTGCCGGATATCTGAATAAAGATATTGAAAATTACGGCTTATTAAAGATTACTGAAAAAGGAAAAGCCTTTTTTAAGAAGCCTGTCTCTTTCAAGATTACAGAGGATAATGAGTTTGATGAAGAGGAAGAAGAAGTTCCGGTACGTGGAGGTGCAACTTGTGCGGTAGATCCGGCTCTTTATTCTATGATGAAAGATCTTCGAAAGAAATTGTCTAAACGATTGGAAGTTCCTCCTTTTGTTATTTTCCAAGATCCTTCATTGGAAGCAATGGCGACTACTTATCCTGTGACTTTGGAAGAGTTACAGAATATTCCGGGTGTAGGTGCAGGAAAAGCGAAAAGATACGGAAAGGAATTTGTTGAATTGATCAAAAGACATGTCGAAGAAAATGAAATCGAACGTCCGGAGGATCTTAGAGTACGTACGGTAGCTAATAAGTCTAAATTGAAGGTTTCTATCATTCAACGTATAGACCGAAAAGTTGCTTTAGATGAGATTGCTGTGACAAATGGATTGGAATTTAATGAGCTGTTGGACGAGATAGAAGCAATTGTTTACTCTGGAACCCGTATCAATATCGATTATTTCTTAAATGACATCATGGATGAGGATCATGTAGAAGATATTTATGAATACTTTAAAGAATCAGAAACTGATGATTTAGAAGATGCTATTGATGAATTAGGTTGTGATTATACAGAAGAAGAAATTCGTCTTGTTCGCATAAAATTCTTGTCGGAAATGGCAAACTAATACTTTAAATAGATTATTTGGGTAGTTGAGGCTGCCTTTATATGATAAAAAACACTAATTTAACGATGTAGCATACTTTTAAGAGGTGCTCTCCGTTAAATTAGTGTTATTTTTGTATTGTATTTGTGATATGCTAAAAGAAATATTCATGAAAAGATTGCTAATTCTATGCTTGCTGCTTGTTAGTGTTGTTGGTTACGCACAAATTTCGGCTGATTCTGTCATTATGACGGTTGCTGGAAAACAGATCCCTTTGGATGAATTTCTTTTTATTGCTCAG
>JAFYOM010000099.1 GCA_017560165.1 Parabacteroides sp. | reverse complement strand
TGGTCATACAATTCAGAAACATATCGATTATTTTTAACATAAATGAATGATATTAATGAACGCTTGGTTGACATCATATCGTTATTTATTTCCTTCCGTGGTAACCACCATAATGAGATATGTTATATAAATATTCATTAATATCATCGGGTATTATTTATTATGATTTCCTAATCACATATTAAGTAATAAAATGTATATATTTGATACATTTTGAACATTGATGATCGTTTCCCCATCCAAATCATTATGTATCAATTATATTCCATCAAGAGGTGTACATGGAATACAAATCATTTTAATAATATCTCTCCGGTGTTGACGCGTTACGGTAATGCGTATGAGACGGTAATTCTCATTCTTTCATATGTGCACGTATGGGAGACATCAGTTCGATTCTGACGCTGGGGATTATATATCATGATAATATCATCCCCACATGCATACACAATAATCTGTTCCTAAAGATTCATGGATGAATATAAATACACATATAATCATTTATCACCTTAAATGACACTTTCTATTACCAATTTTCAAAATCACACCTTTTTGCTTTTTATGGTATTATCATGATTATATACTGGGCTATAGAAAAGCGGAAATTCAGAAGATTTTGATTCTTCCATTCGGGGGTTCGAATCCCTCTAGCCCAATCAACCATATCTTTACGCACGAGGATATGGTGTCTCTTTTCAATCTACATCAGGAACAATTCCTCTTTATCGTTCAGGGAGTTGTTCCCAAAAATGGATGGGTAGTTTAATGGTAGAACACGTGCAGGAAACATTAATTCTTAAGGGCTTTTGAGTTAATGAAGTACTGGTGCGAAACGACGGTTCGATTCCGTCCCCTACCTTAGGTCGTGTATCTGATTACGTATAGGATCACGTTGAAATGAGTAAGAGTATTTCTCTACAAATACTCTTGAAAAAGAAACTGCAAAAATACCTGTATTCTGTGTCGTACAATGGTTTACAGGACTATGATCAGGCTTAAACATCCACTCTGATGTGCAGCTCACCTTTATGAGCCTCTTCATAGAAAAATTACATGGACTAAGCGTGACGACCTTTCCGACTTATATCGTTTACGCAAGGTTCATGTATATTTGGGAAAGTCGGATAGAGGTCGATTCCGGGAGATTGTAAATCTCTTGCCTATGGCTACGATGGTTCGAATCCATCCTTTCCCACTCGTCAGACAATAAACCCCATAAGTTGTTTGACGGTGTTATCCATTGATCTTGGAAGCATGTTTCTCCTTGCTTTTTCACATGCTTCCATATATGGGAGATTAGCTCAGTTGGTAGTAGCATCTGACCGTTAATCAGAGGGTCACAGGTTCAAGTCCTGTATCTCCCGTTTTGTCATATCTGTATTGTCGCTTGTACAGTTTGACTTCCCTCCGTTTTCTTTCAAGGAAACACCCTCTCTATAATCACAGCCTGTGGAACTCAAGTTATGGGCTTCTTGAGTTCCCCATATAAGCTTCATCATAGGTTCATGTCCTATATGAAGCACCATCATCTTCTTTTTATCACCCAAAATAATTTAAAGTGAAAAAAAAACACAAATGCAATGCACTCCCCGAAAGGGGAGTGTACGCATAAGTGTTTTATTTTAATACATTCATTTGGATTACTCCTTTAGACTGTTTGTAAGGAACTCATTGAACTCTAAAGAGTTCTTCTGAAATACTTCGGTCATTTCTTTGATCTTATTCTCAAAAGCATTTACCATCTCATTCATTGATCCGGTAAGGTTATCTAAAACTGGTATATCTGTATTATTCATACCCAGCTCATCCATGAGTCTCTGTAGTTCTTTCATCAGGTTTAGCTGCTTTACATGTAACCCGATGTAAATGCTGTTTCTGAGATCAGACTTCATAGCTCTTTCTCTCAAAAGATTTACTATTTGTTGCTTGGAATTACAACTGAAAATGATTTCAGCTAATTCCTTTCTTTCAGCATCCAGTTCCTTTTCCATCTTTTCTCTGTATTGTTTGATATCTTCGTCAAGCTTGAATATCTCCGTAGCTTTTTCGAAGTATTCCTGTATTAATTCTTCATTCATAATATCACCTATTCCTTTCAATATATGAAACTTTTTATGTGTACTATAATAATCAATTTGATTATTACATATTAATTATATAAATATATAAATAAAAAATAATAGCACACTCCCCACATGGGGGAGTGTACACAAATAAATGAAATAATTACAAGGAAATTTTTCCGAGTGCGATTGAGCTCCACGACAACAAGTCTACAGTAACCTTCTCGGTGATATAGTTGGTTAAGCATGATAAATGGAACGCTTCGAATGACGGGACAATTTCTGGAGGTAAGAATCCAATGTTCAAGGCATCACCATCGAAGTCCGCATTAAATCCCGGGAGCGGTTCAGGTGGTAAGCTGATAGTATCGTCACCCATTTTGTAATTACGTATTTTACAAAGTTCGATGGATGCTAAGTTGTTAGTAGGTTCTCTTAAGATGAATATCCAAGGAACCTCTCTGATTATCTCATCCATAATGGACACTATCACTGGATCTTTTGGTGTCTTACTTACGAACAGATACGCCTGTTCCAGAGTCATGTGATATCTGGTTGCGAGTATATGTGTGATCTTATACTGATATGCTATAACCATCATATTGTATGGAAGATCTACTTCATCTGCTCTTAATGAAATATCAAGTGTAATAACACCACGAGCTGAAAACGAGAATGTGCCTCCACATATTTCAGAACGGACAAATCCATTCTTTTTAGCGATCTCATTCTGTATTAAATGCTTAGCTGCTTCATTAAGTTTATTCTGGATATTGTTAAGACACTGGATCTTCTCTATATCCAAGAACATGTTGTCGATATTATTTGCATCGACCGCAATCATTGCGAAGAATTTATCTATCTTTGGATAGAACTTTGTTTCTGATGTTTCTGAGACTGGACGAAATGCTGTTGAATAAACTGGAATCTTAGATGTAAATACTGATTCTTTATTCTCAATAAGTATATCCCTTTCTTCATCTGTACCAGATCTTGCGCAGTGCATTATAATGTCTTCAAAGTTCTCATAGAACTTATCATGACCTAAGCCCATGTATATATGCTTACTCTTTGGGATATTCTTAATAATGGCATTGATATCGTTAGCCGCTACTCTACCACTTTTCTTCTGCTTTTTGTTTTTCTCAAACTCAGTATCATTTTCATTATACTGAACGGAGTAATCCGCTTTGTAATCTCCTAAGATGAATTTCAAAACATTTGCAGATAGTACACGTTTGAGCATCTCATAATAAACCGGAGTAATGACCTTATGCTTCTTTAAGTCAATCCATCCAGTGTAACCGAAATTGAGAGAATGTAATGAGATTTCTGTACCACATACAGGACACTTCTGTCCTATAATATCCTGACCCATGAATGCTCCACACTCACATCTGAACTCAGTATCCATATACTGATTACCATGTATGAGCTTGTTTGCATCTATTGGTCCAAACTCTTCATCTGGCTTTATAACAAAGCCATTGTGTGTTATCATATCTGCAATGTACTCGTGTTCCAGATTGCATCTTACTAATCTGATCATATTCCTTTGACCTCCAATTATCCTTTAATCGTACATTCTTTCGAATATCTCAACAACCATGTCGAGTAACTGTAAAGTCATCTGTCCAGATTCATACACTAAAGGTGTATCGAGTAAGTCCGGAGCATTATGATTTACGACGGTATATGAAGCCATTACACAGTTCATGATATTCTCAATGTACATAGTAACGTTTTTCTCACTCAGCAAGTAATCCTTTAAGTTATTCAACTTGAT
>JAFYOM010000098.1 GCA_017560165.1 Parabacteroides sp. | reverse complement strand
AGGTGCATCACATCGTAGTTATCGATGTGCTGAATGTTTCCTGTACCGGTTCCGAGTTCCAGGACATGATCACAACACTTTTAGATGAGATCATTGATATGGAACGTGATTACTTAGAAAAAGGCTTTGGTATTCGTACAACCATTGTTCCATTACGTAGTGATACAGATATCGAAGAAACAATTACATTTTTCGATTCAATCGGCATCGGATATATTGACCGTTTAGGTTTGTCAGAAGAACCGGATTCAAATATCGGAGTCGAAAATGAATTCGTAGACAAGCAGCTCAAAAAAAGATTAAATAATCTGTAACAAAAAGAAACGCCCACTAACCAAGTGAGCGTTTTTTCTTTTCTATCTATTCGACAAATTGGAATTGGTTACAAAGTATCGAACCAAGTATTTTTATTCCACAAGAAGCTCTTTCACAATCTTACAGATTTCCTCTGCATTATTTCTGTATATAAAATGTGTTCCATCTAAAATAGTATAAGAATCCTTCGCGCCAACTCGTTCAAGATGTTCCATATGATATTGTTCTCCAGATATATTACCTGCATTATGGGTATAGGTATATTCAGAAATTATTTTATAATACGGAACTTCAACAGGATATTCCAATGCCATTACATCTTTTATAAAAATATCTGTATTAATGGAGGTTTCTATAAGGTTATTATTAATAGCAAATCCTTGATAGATAATATAGTCATCCACCTCTTTTTCGGTATAACCATATTCTTCTATCCATTGTTTTTTGTTTGTTGTTAACATTGTATTTACTTCGGCACCGAAGAAACCTTGCAGCCTATATAGAATAGGTATAACCTTTTTCAAAATATTTGGCATTTCTTCATTATATGCAGAAGAACTGCCATCTAAAGAAATAATTGCTTTTACCTCATCGGGATAAGATGATGCATAATATTCACAATATAATGTCGAAATGGAATGAGGCATTAATACATAAGGTCCTTCTATATTTGCATTTTTCAAAACCTCTCTAATCTCTTCAACATAATTACTGCAAGTTCTCTCTCTGCTTGTCTCACTACTAAATCCAACCCCAAAATAATCAACACAAACTACTCTGTAATCTTTACTCAATTCTCTAATAAGAGGTGCAAAATCGGCACTTGGCAAACCTTCCCCTAATCCTGGCAATAACACAATTGTAGTTTCGCCTTCACCAACTTGCATTATATGCATTTGTCCATCAAATACATCCACCAATTCTCCATATGGTTGAATTTGTTCATATTTACTTTTGAAATAAGTGGAATGTAATAAGGCACAAAATAGTGATAATACCACTTGTACCACTATGTATCCTAATACAAGTATTTTAATTATTTTGAATATTTTTTTCTTCATTCTTTTATCTCCTTTTTGTGGCTGATAAGTCGCCAAATTCAAATTTACTTTTTCTGTTCTATGTTTTTCAACTCTTGTTCTATCTGAGTTCTATCTAAAAACTCAAACTTTTTTTGTGCCATTTCAAGTGAATCAAAAAATTCTATGTCATTATAAGGCATTAAATCTGCTTTCCAATTGCCCACTTTACTCAAAAAGTCATTTCCATTTGTAGCAATCAGATAACACCTCTTCTCTGCATCAATATAACAAACAGGTATATCCGCTTCTAAATCCGTTAATTGACCTACAGAACCAACATATCCTCCAGCACTATCTACAGCGAAAATATCTACCATCGGCACAGTATAAAAGTCTACTTTTGGAACATCATCCGCAAATATAAAATGTATATCATATTCCTCAGCGAATTTTTGGTACTCACTATTTTTATGCTTAACGGACATAGCATTCACAGATGCCCCAGCCAGAACTACTTCTGCATCGTTCACACATACGCTAATACACATATCCGCTTGTGTTGTATCTAAATAAACTTTTCTCATAACGCACCACCAACTTCAAGTTTGTCGAACTATTTTATCCTTTATAATATAAATCAGCGTCTACTCATATCCAATGTTTCTACATAAACATGTTTGTAATATTCGGCCCACCTTGCACTTATTCTACCACTAACTGTTACATGATCTCCAATTTCGACACTTGTATCTATAGAATCATATCCTATATAGTCCCCCACTCTAATACAATGTCCGGAATATGTCTCAGGCTTATACGAGCTTATTTCAGTCTGACCGTTATAATCTCCACCGGCCACATCGATAATGTGACTCGTGCCACCATCGTATATTATATGTTCAAGTACATATGCTTCAAACTCAACATAGCGACCATCATATTGGTTACAAAACTCCATATAATCCATATCTTTACTTGTTAATATAGAAGCAAGATCTTCACAATTATCTATGGTTAAAATCGGAAACTCATTGTAATAAATAGTAATTTCCGCATCAGGAGCAAACGAATCTCCGGCATTCCATTCTTTCACATCTTTCTTGCCTGTGCTTATGGACATTCGAAAAATATTCATTTTATAATCATCATCATCCGGTTTACGTGGTTCGGCACAGATATTTGTAAATCCAAGCTCTTTAAAATGAGCTGTGATTGTTTCAATGGTCCATTCAGAACCAATGTAATCGGATGTGCTATATGGTATCACAATATTTTCAGAAGCAAATTCTGTTTCCGTTTCTGCAACCTGTTGTTGCTGCTCTGGAAACGTATGATATTTGATAATTACTTCAATATCAGCTGCCACCCATTTGTCAGCAGAATAATTAACGTCTCCACCTACTGATACTTCCTCAACTTCTCCATCTTTTGTCAGCCAACCAAATACTAAGTCTTCAATTTTTTCCAACTTAACATTTGTAAAACCATGTTCTTCAAATTCATTCAAGACACTTTCATAGTCTCGCCCTTTCATTGCTTCTGATCCTGACGGTGTCTTTGCTTCTCCAATGTGTTCGTCACTTGAACCACATGAAGCAGATATAAGACAACAAACACTTATCAGAAGTACTTTTAAAAGTCGTTTCATAAGTAATCCCCCTTAACAATACAAACTGTAACAGAAACATTATATCACACCTTTTATTCTACATCTATGTTGTTGCAATATAATGCATGTTTCAATGGTGCAAAAATGATGGTCACAAAAACTATTTGCTTCAAATTCACTCGTTACGAGTGGGTAATATTTTGTTACCCTATTATTGAAACAAACAAACTGTCGAAACGTTGATTCTATAAGCATTTCAACATGTTTCGGTGCGTTTTTGTAACCATCATTTTTGTCATATTATTAACAGTTTTATATATTTATTTTTCTGAAACAATATATCCAACTTCTACTGTTTCAACATCATTGATATCTCGTTTTATCTTATCAATGAATTCACTAAACACTTTGTAATGACTCTTTTCGTTTTGTCGAAGGATGCCCTTATCTTGAAATATCTTTTTTAATGTCCGTCTGTAGTGTTTTCTATTATTTGAGTCTCCAAAAATGGAATTATATTTTAAAGCAGCTCCAAACGAATCAAAGTCAAGCATATATGGCGTTGTTCCGATTTCTCTCTGCATCTCCATTACGTATGCTGTAACCTGGTCTTTCCAATCTTCTTTTGTCAGCGATTCCATAAAGCATTTTACGTGTTTCTCACTCTCATCCACGTAGCGTTTATATGGAGCTTCAAGAAATTCGGCAACTAATGCAAACCAAGCACCGTAAATGTCTTCTTCTGTAATTTTGCTTAAAATGATTGAATCAAAATATTTCAACAACAGATCTTCGCCTTTCAAGCCAAATTCTAAACGCAACAAATCGTCTCTCAAAATCAATCTTTCATTTGCTCCGTCTTTCCGAAGCTGCTTATTTGCATCTTCCACGAGTTTTCGGCCCTTATCATAGAGAATGATTTTCATATCTCTTCTAGGCGTTTCCATTTTCATCGTAACATCGGTTTCTTTGTGGTAAGGAATTTCTCTCTTTTTATATTTTGCCACTTTGGCTTCTGTAACACTATACGTTGATTTTTCAAATTCCATTGCCTGAAATGTCTTCATCCATCGAAGCAGCCACATAATATCCGGTATGGTGTTATCATTCTCCATCATTGTCACATTAAGCTCTGCAGCAAATAATCTAACACTATTGTACCGGATATAAATACCACACGTTTCGTACAGCTTGTCTAATGCATCCTTAACAACCTGTTGCAGATTTTCGATGCTATAATTTTGAACATTTCCAAAAAGTTCATCGCAAGGCTTAACAAATACTTCCAACTGATATACGTCTTCTTTTCTTTCTTCCTGTGAATGATTCTCCGTACTTTTTCTAAACAGAAACTTAATCTGTTTCGACAATTCTATTTTGATACGGCTATATTTATGTTCTTCCCATGGCAGCAAAACGCTTTTTTCTGCTGTTTTTGCATCAGAATGATACACTTTGCTATCCTTTTCATCTTCGATGCACTCTTCCCTAATTACTTTCAAAAGTTTTTCTGTATCAATGCTATCCGGCCGCACATTGAAAATAACGTGGTCAAATCCGACTCTCTCGCAGAGATTAAACGCTTCCCATTCGCTATTTTCATCCAACCCTTTTGATACAGCTCTTTCTTTCAAGTCTACGGAATCAAGAACGGTCAGCTTCTTATCGATGATTTCATCGAATGATTTAGGCTTATATTCCGGTTCATAATGCACCCCTTTCCGGATCATGTACCCATAATTAGAAAGATTCTTATTTAAGTCTTGCAAATATCTTCCATATGCACCTGGCTCTATATCTGCTAACCACTCTGAATGAATGAGATATGACATATCTTCCGTAACATCACTTATCATTGTATCATCCGGAGTTCCATCCCAATGGTAAAATACGTTACTTAGATATCTGTTCCATATAAACCCTAATGCAATATATACCACATCATATTGTTCATCTGTATAACTGAGATAATCCATTTTGCATTGATAAATTGCTTCGCTAAGAATGAATATAACTCTTGCTTTCAATTCATCAATTTCTAGTTCATTCTCTTCTGCTATTTTTATGATTTCGCCCGGAGTGTCAAATCTCTCACATATATCTTGATACAACTCGATATATTCATCAGTCTCAACATATTCTCCGATAGCATCTAAAATATGTTTCAAAATTCTCTACTCCTCCTCTACCACTTTTATTATTGTAAAATCTTTATACAGAGTTCTTATGCCATTCTCAAAGGCAATCTGTAGCTTTTGTCCTGGCAATATGCTATTTCCGATATGCCAATCTTCAATGTCCGTAATAACACCTGTTCCATATTTTTCATGTTCAACTTTCATTCCTTTACTGTAATTTATTCCGAGTTCAGAACACCGGAACAAATCAAGATCATCACATTCATCAAAGCAATTTCTTGGAATGAATTGGAGTCCAGGATGGCTACGATACCCTTTTTTATTCAATAGAATCAATTTATCTTGTCCTCTTGTGCATGCAACATAAAACACCCGGTTCTCTTCTTCATTCCATTCTAACGTCTTATTCACATTTACATCCACAAAGGTTACTTTCCATTCAAGTCCTTTAGAGCGATGCATAGTAAGTATATTTACAGCATCCATGTCTATATCAGTTGTGTCATCTGTTGTAGGCACTAACAGCTGCTTAATGAATTTACTTATCGACTTCTCTTCTTCGTCTCTACCATCATAAATTCTTGCTTTATTCATTAACCAGGCAAAATGATGCTCCATTTCTTTGATTCTAAAATCGACTTGTTTAGATAGATTACTGTCATAGTCGGCACGTCTAACATCTGCTCCCAATTCTTCGTTATAGAATTTTTTATATTTGGTTTCTGCAATAATAAGCTCAATTTGCTGTTCAATAGAATCGATACTTCTTACCTTTTCAATCAGCTCCACAAATTTCAATACATTTGTAGCCTTTGCTTTCTTCATATACTCTGCAGCTTTGGTTAATGCAGCATACAAAGAAATATTATTATTCTCTTTTGCATACGCAGCTGCCGCATCTAGTGTTGTTTGACCGATACTTCTTTTAGGTCTATTAATAACACGTAACAAATCCGCATCTGCAAATTCCCCTGATGCAACTCGGAGATATGAAATAATGTCTTCCATGTGTCTACGTTCCATAATTCGTTCCAATGATGGATATATATATGGAATTCCCATAGATGCAAAAACTCGCTCATAATTTTCGGTCTGTGAATTGTTACGTACCAAAACAGCAAAATCTGAATACGAATACTCTTCGTTCCGGATGTGCTGCTGTATTCTCTTTCCTACAGCTTCAGCTTGCTTCTCCAGGGATGAATACTGATACAATTCCAATGATTCAGATTTATCACTATTTGCTATTAAATTCTTCTGTTCCCGGTTCTGATTGTATGAAATAATCTGATTAGCAGCCTTAACAATATTCTTCTGTGAACGGTAATTAACATCGAGAATATGTTTCTCGCAACTTGCATATTTACTTTCAAATCCGAGCATAATTCCAGGATCTGAACCTCTGAATCCATAGATAGCCTGATCATCGTCTCCTACTACAAACAGTTTGGCTCCGGTATTATGTTTTAGCAACAAATCTATAATCATATCTTGTATCGGATTTGTGTCCTGGTACTCATCGACAAGGATATATTTATATTTTGACAATCCCTCAATATAGTCTTTTTCTAAATCTGTTGCATTAAATTTTGCTTTACAAATTAACAGCAAATCTTCGTAATCAATTTTACCATCCAGGAACTTTTGATAGGCCATAAATGCTTCAAAAACATCGCTATCATAGCTATCTGATTCCACATATTGTTCTAAAGTTACCCCAAGACTCTTTATCTTTAAAATATCAACCAAAGAAATCTTAGTTCCCATAGTATCGTTATAATCTGACATAAATTTCTTCTGTTCATCTTCCGACACAAGGTCTAATTTTGTAGGTTTATAATTTCCGGTAACCCTAAAATACGTCACATCTATGTCTCGAATTAATTGATACGCAAAACTATGAAAAGTCGAAATCATCGGTGGTACCGAACACTCTGTATTTTCCACCATTTCAGCGATTCTATTTCTCATTTCTGCCGCTGCTTTCTGTGTAAATGTCAATGCAAGTATATCTGATGGCTTTACTTGTTTACACATAATCAGAAACGCTATTCGTGCCGTAAGCGTGAATGTTTTGCCTGTTCCTGGTCCGGCAAAAATTAACACTCTTTCATGGTCTGAATAGACAGCTCTCTCTTGTTCTGCTGTCAACTCATGTTCAAGTTTCTCTTTAAATTCAACAATATCCATAACCTACTCCTATTATGAAATCATATAATAATCAATCATACCATCAGGCCCCACCCTAAAGGATAGCTGCCCTTTTAATTGTTGTCTATTCCTACGTTGAATTGTAGTCTCAGAATAAAGCTCTCGATAGCTCGTCAGCAACGCAGAAGACACACCTAACAGACTCTCTGACATTTTTTGAACGTTTGACGTTTCCATCAAAACAATGTTGCCCTCATTATTTTCAGAGACTTCTTTCTCTTTGTATCGATGTAGCTCTGCATTTTTCGCTATACGTCGCACCGTGCTTTCTGATACGCCATACTGAACGCCAATTTGCTTATATGTAAGTTCCGGATGCTCTAAGATAGCCGCTTGAATAGCCTGGTCACGCTCTGCTCTTGCTTTTGCGTGTTCAGCTTTTACATTCTGTCTCTCTATCTCTCGTTTGGAAGCTCCAAATTTACATTTTTCATTCTCTGATTCGGTCACTTCTAACGTTTCTATTATCCAACGATCAGGCAACTTGTAAAAGCCTTTATAATCGCCTGTAATAGCTTCATTTCCATCTGTAACATTAATCAGATGTTGTACTTCATCTTCTCCCAAAGGCTCCTTAAAACGCCCATTAAACGCTTCTACAAGCCGTCTGCCGTCAAGCTCTCCATATACTTGTTTTGCTGCATTATAATAGATAAATGCCATATATTCACGATAACCGGAACAATCATAGTTCCTCAATTCTTGTAGCATCTCTATTTTCTGTAAACGGATTGTGAGAAATGGTAATCGATACGCATCAATCTGTACGATTTTTCTGCTTATCATCTGTTTTTTCACTTCATTGATAGAATCAAACAAATGATTATCTGCAGCTAATTGCTTCAAGTGACAATATTTTACATCTCCCTCTTCATCCCGGTTAATGAATACCAATCTGCACCAACGCTTTGCATTTTTGTTATATGTAAGTGGCATACGGCATACTCTTGCCGCATCTTTTGTTGTTGTATCTACATTCAAATACCCTTTTCCGGATAGAATCTGTCGATACTTCTCCATTAAGGCCTTGCGAACGTCAGACAGGTACTTAATGCTCTTTCTAGCACCTTTCTGATTAGCAATAGAGTTTTCAAGCACGTAAAAAACACCCAACCCTCTTCCGGTTGCGGTTATCATCGTAGGAGCTGTTATTTCTCCTGTTGCAAATGCTTTACGTAGTCTCTCTTTGGTTCTCTCACATGCTCTTTCAAGTTTCTCTTCTGATGCAAAATTATGACCATCTAAATCGATGAAAATAGCTTGATAGCAATATACATCACTTGTTACTCTTCTATATCCCCGGAACGCATTTACTGTCACGTATGCATTGTATCTAGTAGAATGATAAGAAATCTTATCCAGGTTTACAGATCCGAAGTGTCTGACATAGGGTTGACCGTCCGGATCTTGGCCCATTGTCATTCTGATTGCATTTCCACCACGCTTATCATGATATAAAATGCGTAAGAACTCTTCTTGTTCATTCAATTCTTCTAATGGTTCAAATTCATATTGCTCCAATGCATTCACTCTGGTCTCCCCCTTTCTGACAAAATAAAAAGAGTATGTATTTGCACACACAAACACATACTCATCGGTTCTGATAGCGTATAAAGTCATATTCTATCGAAAAATGGGTTGACTTAATAAACCTTATGCTTTACTATATTTTTAGAAGATGTAAGCATACGGATCTCTTATAATGGTATGTGGGATGTGTGCTACATTACAGACATGGACGGCAATCCAAAATCTGTTATATAGACTTATCAAAAGCAATCAGGCGGCAACCTGGTTGCTTTTTTATT
>JAFYOM010000011.1 GCA_017560165.1 Parabacteroides sp. | reverse complement strand
CTTAAAACCTGCATCAAATTGACCTGAATGAACTAATGCCCCACAACGAACTAAACTAGATCTTGTTTGGAATTTCATCGCAGCATTCGCTGGGATATTACAACCTTCCGCTAACATAACTTCATAGTATCCTACTGGTAATACGAATAAGTTATCATCGGGTTTAATCTCGAATGTTTTTGGGATACTGGTTTTTCCAGATTCCGGTACTCTACCAATCTCCTCATCATCTAATCTGAAAAGTCTATCTAATCTCACATCAACACCTTGTTGTTGGACAGCTACTCCACTAAAATGTGTAATGATGTCATTTTCAATGATTTGTTCTCCAGTTAATTGCATTTTGTTAAATTTTATATAGTTCGTAATCTTTAATATCTGACCATTTGATACAAGCACCGTATGATGTCCATTCACTAGTTTTACCGTTTATTGTTCTTGTTGAAACTGATTTTGTAAACCAAACATTCATTAGTTTACCATCGACCTCCACAACTTTATTTACTCGGTTCTTGGTTTTAAGTTCATTATAAATATCTACGTTATCCGTGAAAAATTTATACATCTGCTGTGCAAATTTCTCGATGATACAGTGTTTAACGACATATACCTGATTCTCGTTCGTATATTTTTTCTTAGTGAAATACGTTAAATAATCGACGCCACGACCGGTTAACGCCCATCCGAGTGTATTTGGATAACTTGAATATAATTCAATCCAGATATCACCCCAATCCTCTCTTCTAAATTTTTCAGATATATTAACTTGTTCTCCATTAATCGATATACTGCAGTCTATATCTCTGCGTTGCATGGATCTACCATAATCATCTCCCCAATCGTATCTTGTTGTATCACTATTAAAATGATCTTTATAAAATTTATTTGCTAATAACTGCTGACTCTGTTCATAATTGAGTTGAGTATCCATATCAGATTTCATCATAATCTATCCAATTAACTAAATTCAATACAAGTTGCAAATCTCAATCCATCAGAGTAAAAATCAGAGCCTGACTTAGACTCACATCCTAACCTATGTGCAAATTCATATCCTTCTCGATTTGGCCATCGATTTTCTTCAGGATATTCTTGAGAATACGTAAACCCATCCCATCCATCTTCTTTGCACCAATTTAAAGCCATCTCTAAAAATTGATCTGCTGTCGGGACATCATCTTCATCGTTTTCATCACTTAACTCATCATAATACTCTGAGACAATCTTAATATTAGGTTGATGAAGATAATCTGAAATCCCTTGAATGGTTAGTGGATATGTATATTCAGGAGTTTGAGTGTCGGTTTGATAATCATACCTGAATCTAACATTCGGATTCCAAAGAAATTTCCATCCACCACTTCGTTTTCCTAGATGAACTCGACCTCGTTTTTCCCAAGTATCTGATTCTCCTAATAACTTATTGGCTGCATCTAATAATGAATTATACTGCCGATTATCTATCATCTGTTTTAATTCATCCAACTCTTGCTTAGTTGGAATTGTAATAGCATAAAAATTTGTACCCATCACGCAACTTTTTCAAATTGATATACATTCTTAATATTATCGTTCAAAAATCCACCAAATGATGTTGTACACATCATATCTATATAGATATTTTCTGGTACATTAAAGTAGTGGTATATTGACCCACCGGCAAATTTTACAACTAATGTTTGTTCTTCCTCATCGTAACCAATCGCTTGAATATTAGATGAAGATACATACTTCATTTCTACGTCTTTCATAATTTTCTATATTTATATAAAATCAAATAAACTCGATTGTAGTGCCCCATCAGAATATAATTTACCTATACCAGCACTTTCAATAATTCTATTAAATGGATCTAGTAACATTTTTTCATACATTACACATCTATTGACTGGGGCATATTGATCTGCCCATTTTGGATAACTACCTGATTGAAATGCAAAGTATTTTACATTTTCAAATTTTGGATTCTTTTTCCCTTTTTTGCGTACAACTCCATTAGTCCAGCAATACCATTTTAATTTTCCACCATATATAGGATCTCCTGGTAGATTATAGACATTTCTAAACCAATTATATGTTCCTAAAGCTCTTACATTTGATGGGCATTTATCTGCAACTACTAGCCCATCTTCATCCGTATCATCAAGAATATATTTAGTATACCCATTTACTTTCATGTTACCACAGATGTCTTCTAATTGGGTATTCATAAATATCTCTTTTTGTTTCATCATTTCGATATTTAATCGTTGTAACAAAAAGTTCTCTCCGGCATCATTTAACAAGAATCTAATCATATGTTGTAGACATTTTCTTGCGACTGTTGGGTAAGAAGCTTTTGCAATCTCCAACCCCTTAGTCTTCATCGGAAGATTATCTAACTCATATGTCTTACCATCTTTCCACAATAACAACTGAGAATATCGTTTTTTAACGTTTAACCATACACCGCTCAATGCAACCGTCTCCAGCTCAAATTCATGAACCATATCTCTACAGTGACGGGTTTCATAATATTCTTCCATGAACTCTCGATTATGTTTATCAAGATATTCCTTGTTGATAGTTACTATGATATCCCGTTTAATTTCTGTAGTCATCTGTTCATAACCTTGTATGGATTTTAATAATGGTTCATAACTAGTATATATGCTGTTATGTACCAGTATGTTATTTGCTATAAATGTGTGAGAGGGGTCGTTCATTTCTATGTCGTACACATATTCATCTTCAAATTCACCCAAATATTCACAGCATTCAATCTCTAGTATTTCAAAATTCATAAGTTATTTATCTAAATGTAATATGTTATTAATATATACATCAGCGTCGAAAGATTTATCGTTATAGTCCAATTCCCATATAACATATGTTTTTATACCGAATTCATCTGATAACGTATTGTACCTCAATCTATCTGATTCTCGAATCTCTTTTGCTGTCTTGGACTTGTCCCACGGGTTACAATATTCATTATCATCAAACACTCGCTCATCGCCATGAAAACAACTTCCATTAAATTCTATACATATTTTAAGTTCCGGTATATAAAAATCCAATAAATATGTATTTCCTAGTGATGTTGTTATTGGATATTCAAAATTCTTGTTAGCGTAGAAGGTTTGGTATCTATTACCGATAACTTTATCTAACTCAGCAAAGCAGTTTTGGGATATTTTTGAAAAAGATCTATTTCTGTTGTTTATGTAATCAATCCATTTCAGTTTTCCTAATTCTTCTCCGTATTTTCTGATGAAATTTTCATGGGTTAGAACTTTGCTTCTATTTATTCGTTTAGCTGTTTCTATACCATGTGTTTCTACCATGTAGTCCCAGGATTTTTTTATAGATTGGACTTTACAATATTCTTCCCACTTTTTTCTCCCAACTTCTTCACCATGTCTTTTGATTAAATTTTTCTCAGTAGCCGCCCGTGATTTATTATAGTGATCAAATTGTTCCCTAGTCCAGTTGTATTTTAATTTTTTATATTCAAATGTATTTGTCAATGATTGGACTTTACAATATTCTTCCCACTTTTTTCTCCCAACTTCTTCACCGTACTTATCAATCATATGTTCAAGTGTCATTGCATATTTTTTTCTTGCCGCATTATATTGTGTATCTGGTAT
>JAFYOM010000097.1 GCA_017560165.1 Parabacteroides sp. | reverse complement strand
ATGAAAAAAATATAACTGTTTATAATAAGGAAAATCAGGATCAATCTCGATACTTCTGTTCTTTTCCAAAACAATCTGATTAACCATTTGGATAACCGGATCAACACAAATAGAGACAAACATTGAGAACAGAAGAAAAAGTACCCCTACCGCTAATCCTTGCTTCACATGAAAATTCTTTTTTGGAATCCAACAAATAGTAAAATGTAAGGCAAGACGAACAAACAAAACCATAACAGCATATTGAAATAGGAACATCCAATTGGATTCCATACCCAATTCCATTCCTTTTTCCACCATAATGACGCTTTCTTCTAATTCTTCAGAAATGAAAAGAATCCCTACCAATAGAGCAATCAACCACAATATAGTATGTTTCCCCATAAATCGTTTTTTGTATCTAATATGGCAAAGGTAATCATTTACTTTTCGTTCTCACCATTCAAAGTTTCGCTTTTAATATTGTTTTGAAGCAATTCAAGTTATTTCTTTTGATTTTTACGTCTGTTTTTTAATTAGAGGAATTAGGCATCCCTCCTAAACTAAACAAGACACTAAATCTAAAAATCAGGTCCGATGTAAGTTCACATTACATCGGACCTATTTTTAATTACATCGGAGGTAATTTCTAAATTCTTTTACTAAAAAACGAATTAGCTGCACAAGGTAATTTTGAAAGCAACTTATCTGCTAAAGCATATCCTTCGTCATACAAATCAAGTAACTTCTGTCGATTATCGGATGTTCGTCCCACCTCTATAGGACGTTCCGGACGAATCACTATCGCTTTACCTTGCTCTTCTAATTCATCTATATAATCCAATACCTCATTATATTTACGATAACGCAATTTCAACTGCTCACGAATAGCCGGATACTGACGATAGATAAAACCCGGTAATTTAAAATCTTTATTTTTCTTCCTATATCCCTTATTACGTGTGAGAACTATCACATTTTGGTGAAACCCGTCGTCTATAGCCCGTTGAATCGGAATGGCATCACAAACCCCACCATCGACCATCGGTATACCATCTACATAACACATCGGACATAAAACTGGAATAGAACATGATGCTTGACAAATATCCAACATACGGGCTTCATCCTGTTTCTCTTCATAATATTCTGCTTTGCCTGTCAAACAATTGCTTGTAACCATAACAAAACGATCCGGAGAGTTTCGATACGTATCAAAATCAAACGGATAATACTTTCCCGGATATATCCGAAAAAGAAATTCCATATTAATATATCCTTTACCTCTTAGAAAATGATGCAAACCGATATAATTGTATTCTTTCAACAATTCTACATTACTGAAACGCGAGCGTCCACGTTGACGCGATGCATAGGAAATCCCATTACTGGCTCCCGCCGAAACTCCAATTGTATAGGGAAACCAAATATTGTGATCCATGAAATAGTCTAATACACCAACAGTGAAGATACCACGCATTCCTCCACCCTCTAAAACTAAACCTGTTTGATTGTTTATTTCCATACTCAAAAACAGCTAATAAAAAGCCATTGTCCAGCAATCACTGACAATGGCCTTAAAAATATAATAAAATAACGATATAACTATTGTCTATTTGTAATATTGTTTTTCCTATAAACAATCTACATAAGAAAAAGTTTAGCTCTTTTTTCTTTATTCGATACGATAAGGAGGTTTTGAGCGTAAAGATTCAACATCCAATAAAGGTATTTGAGGATAAAGCATATCAAGCAAGCGAAGATCTAAATCTGACGGAACGACCTCTATACGTACACATGTAACTCCTTTCTTCTTAAATTCCAAAATCTCTGCGGCTTTTGATGAGACATCTATGATACGTGTCTTCCGATAAGGTCCCCTATCCGTCACACGTACAACCACCCGTTTCATATTGGAAAGATTGGTCACCCGCAAATAGGTTCCAAAAGGTAATGTTCGATGAGCTGCTGTCAAATCATTGGCATTATGAATTTCACCACTGGCTGATTTTCGCCCATGAAAACGAGTATGATAAAAAGAGGCAAGCCCCTCCTCTTGTCCATATATATCCTCTCCAAAACTTATAAAAAGAGTCAGTAATAGGATAATATGTATCAAGCGAAAGGGCATGCCCATTCTCCTTTTTTATTGTAATAATTTTCCGTTATATTCTCCTGTCAATGCATTCAAGAATGCAACCATATTTACCATTTCAGTATCGGTAATATCTTTTCCAATCTGGAACTGATGCATGATACGAACCGCATCTTCAACAGTTTTGACAGAACCATCATGCATATAAGGAGGTGTCAACATCACATTACGCAAGGTCGGTGTTTTGAAACGATGACGATCCTGTTCGTTCTGAGTAACTGCATAACGTCCGTTATCACCATCTGTTAAACCGGTTCCACGATAATCAAAATAGTTCGCCTTGATACCCATATATTCGAAGGATTGTCCTCCAATATTAGTTCCGGTATGACAAGTAGCACATTTATTCAACTTAAATAATTCATATCCGGCAATTTCTTCTGATGACAAAGCTGACTTCTCTCCCATCAAATATTTATCAAAACGGCTAGGTGTCAACAAGGTCTTTTCAAACTCTGCAATTGCATCTGTTATAGTGGATTGATTGAAACCTTCCGGATAAACAGCCAAGAAACGTTTACTAAAGGCTTTATCTGCTGCCAATTTAGCAGAGATATCATCAAACGAAAGGCTACCCATCTCTACCGGATTCAAAGGAGGTCCGGCTGCTTGTTCTTTCAAATCGGCAGCACGTCCATCCCAGAATTGGAGAATATTCAATGCCGAATTATAAACAGTCGGAGCATTTACACCACCAAATTGACCTCCTATACCTTCTGAATATTGTAAACGGTCAACACCGGCTGTTGCCAATCCATGACAAGTTGCACAAGCGATGGTATTATCGTGTGATAGACGAGTATCATGATATAAATCAAATCCTAAAGCGACCTTTTCCGGATCTGTCGGAATAAGAGTTGGTAAAGGTTGTACGGGTTCATTCGCAAATTCTTCAGCGACTGTCGGACTTACATAATTTTCTTTACGAACCTCTTTTGCCCAATTCAACAGAACAGCTTTTTCTTCGCTATCCAAACTTGAACCCCAATGCATAGCTGAATATTTAAATGGAGGCATTGAGCTTGACAAAGCCACATCTTCGACTTTAACTAAATCAGCTTCTGCCACTAATTGATCATTATCCAACGCATTCAATAAAGCAGTAAAATCAACATAACGAGTACCTTCCAACATATCCAACTGGACAGTCTGACCTATAAATGGTAAATTTCCATAAAAAGGAAGTGAAGCTGTTGCAGAATGGCATTGCATACAACCATTGTCTCTTAAAATAGCAGCAACCTGTTTTGCTTCGTTATCTGCATACTTTTTGTATTCAGATGATCCACAAGAAGACAAAAGAAACGTACTTAAAAGTACTCCAACCGGCATAATCACCCTTTTTTTCAATAATGTGTTTCTCATACGTAAGATTTATTACTTAGTTTGATTTAATATCTAAAATACAAATATAAAACATTAGAATTAACTATTTACTACATTTTAATAAGTTTTATCTATAAAATGATAAATAAAAACAATCAATTGTAGGTATTAATTTTTTATATTACTTTTGGCTCACCCCTTAAAACGCAATAGGTATTCAATCTAAAATCAAAATAAAAACAGTATGAAACACAAAACACTATGGATCACTTTAGCAGTGATCGTTATCTTATTATTTTCTGTATTTTCTTGGGTAAAAGGATCTTATAATACTATGGTAACCCAAGATGAAAGTGTAAAAACAGCTTGGAGTCAAGTTGAGAACCAATATCAACGCCGTTTGGATCTTATTCCTAACTTGGTTAATACCGTAAAAGGATATGCTGCTCATGAAAAAGAGACATTAGAAGGTGTGATTAACGCCCGTGCAGAAGCAACTAAAACAACTATCGATCCTTCTAATTTGAATGAAGAATCATTGAAAAAATTCCAGGCAGCTCAAGGCGAACTAAGCAGTGCTCTTTCACGTTTAATGGTCGTAATGGAACGTTATCCGGATTTAAAAGCCAATCAGAATTTTTCAGAATTGCAAGTACAGTTAGAAGGTACTGAAAATCGTATAGCTGTTGAACGTAAACGTTTCAATGAAGTCGCTCAATCATACAATACTTATATCCGTAGTTTCCCAAACAATATTCTAGCCGGAATGTTTGGCTTCTTCCCTAAAGCCTATTTTACGGCTGAATCTGGAGCTGAAAAAGCACCTAAAGTTGAATTCTAATTTTATAAAATGAAACGAATAGGTGTTTTTCTATCTCTGTTTCTGTTACTTCCTTTTTGGATATCTGCAACAGATTATACGATTGAGACGATTCCCAATGTTCGTCTATCAAATCGGTACAATCATGTTAGTAATCCGGATGGAATCATACAACCTGAAACTGTGGCACGCATCAACCAAATGCTGCAAACGGTTGAAGACAGTTTAGGAATTGAAGTTGCTGTTGTCGCCATACGCAGTATCGGGGAAAATGATGCTCGTATGTTTGCAACTGATCTTTTCCAACATTGGGGATTAGGGAAAAAAGAGCAAGATAACGGTTTATTAATCCAATTAGTAACCGATCCTCCCCAGCGTTCCGTTGTGTTTGAAACCGGCTATGGTATCGAAGGGATTCTTCCGGATGCAATCTGTTATCGTTTGCAACAGCAATATATGCTTCCTGATTTTAAAACAGGAGATTATAACAACGGTATGCTGAAAGGTGTATCTGCCGTAGCACACTATCTAATGGCAAGTGATTATGAGCGTGCTGAAATGACAGGTATACACCCCAATAACAATGATGATTCGTTTATATCATTGTTTTGGCTTTTTGGAGGTAGTTTTATTCTTATAATTATTATTTCCTGGGTAATACAAGCGATCAAACATCGTACACGTGTTTGTCCTCGTTGTGGCAACAAGACACTTGTTTACGTTGGAGAGCAGGTCATACAACGTGCGACCTATTCTCAAGAAGGACTTGTTGAAGAGATTTGGCGCTGTAAAAATTGTGGTTATACCAATAGAAAAAGCCGTACAACCGACCGCCTACGTCGTAGTAGTGGCCCTATCATTATCACCGGTTCTGGTGGTGGATTTGGAGGAGGTTTTGGAGGCGGAGGCGGCTCTTGGGGTGGCGGAAGTTCCGGTGGTGGAGGTTCCATCAGTCGTTGGTAAACCAATAGAACTCATTCATAAAAAAATAGCATGTGGGAAATCCTACATGCTATTTTTATTTGTTTTATTAGAGTTTATTTTACCTTGTTAAATCCTTCGCCATAGGTCTTCAAATAAGATTGAGCCGGATAATTCTTGAAATAGGTAGAATCCATATACACCGCAAAGGTTGTTACATTCTTAAGTCCATATTTAGCATACGTAGCCAAATCTGATTCAAAAACCTCTTTATTCAAAGGCAAATCAACAGCCGGTTTTTTCCAACGGCTAAACAAAGAAACATCTAACCAATATTCCAATACAACTGCTGTTTCAACCGGAAAGACTTTCAAATTATCTTCTAAAAACTTCAGATTATCACCATGAGTCATATAATCCGCATTTTCCAAAAGAGGTTCACCGGTAATATCTGAAATTGGTTTATCCCATGAACGCCAGATTGGAGCAAATTCAAGAAATATATCTGCTTCCGGCTTAACTTTTTGAGGAGCAGACAATGTATTTTCATAAGCCAAATGGGCTAACATTGCTTCCGGATCAATGGTTTTCAATTT
>JAFYOM010000096.1 GCA_017560165.1 Parabacteroides sp. | reverse complement strand
GGTCATACTTACCATGTAAAACAAGTCTATTATGATGAAAATTCAGATCTAATAAATAGTATTGATATTTCAAAAGATTAAGCCATGAGACAATTATTAAGAAATGTTTTAGGATTATTACTACTATATTCTTTTATACCATTGAATGCGCAAATAAATCGTTCATTAAGTGAAAATGATAAAAGAGTATTAGAGGATCAAGCACAAGCCAAAGTAATGAGTTTTCAAAAATTTTGTGCGAGCATCGGTAATAAATCAATAAATAAGACAGAAAAAAGTCAACTGATTCGTACTGCTTTACAACTATTCTCTGATGAAAATAGAATCATTCAAGTGAGTAATTTAAATGGAACTGTTTCAAAGAAGAAAGTTTCTGTTTATTTGGAACGATTGAGTATGTTAGGTTATCAACGTATTCAAATAGATTCTTATGATTGTCGTATAGCCAAACATTTTGAATTATCTAAAGAAATGAATGAAAAATACCCCGGTGAAGAATGGTATGAAGGTATAGCAACTGTTATTCAGCGTTTTAGAGGAGAAAGAGGTGATTTTGTTTATGAAGATCTTGTTGAACGTAGATTTAAGGTTTATGTTCAAAAAAAGGAAGTATTTGAACGTGGAAAAAAATCGGAACGATGGATTATCCGTTTAGGAGATATTAGTGTAACAACTTTATCTAATACTTAAACTTATTTTTTATGAATATACGAGTTGTTTTTATTTCTTGTATGATGATATGGCTAGGGATATTTAATGTTATCCCTAGTCTAGCTCAGCTTCCTTTAGTACGTACTCAATTGACAATTTCTACATTTCAAGAGTTTTGTAATCTATTTAATGGTAATTCTCGAGAATTACCATTATTAGAAAAATTTCCTCGTTTAATCAATGTTGATCGTATTGAATTTTTGAAAGGATTGTTTGATTTGACACAAGAAAGAAATAAGGAAGAGATTATTCGTTTTGTCTCATATATTGAACAAAATAACTTATATATAACATTAAATAATACTATTGCATTAGCTGATTTTATTTATACGGACAATAATAATAATGATATTTCAATATATGCAACATTGAAAGAGATTGATTCTCCTACTGGAAAACAATGGATATTAAAACAAGTTCAAAGTACTGCATTCTATTTAGGAGATATATCTAAAAATGGGATTATTGGCGTTACAGATAATGAAGTTTATTTCCCTGCTTTTGAACACAATATAGGAGCAAATCCTTATCATATAGCAGGAGAAGACTTTAAACAGGATAATATTTCTGTTTTTCTTTTTATGACTGCAAATAAACTTATTCGGTTTAAACATACCAAACAACTTTGTTACCAGATATCATTAGGTGAATATTTGGTAACAATTAGTCGTATAGTAGATGAACAATTACCTGTAGCAGGCTGGGTTATCACATCTCTTCAAAAAGATGGACAAATCGTTTTTGGGAAGATTACTCCAAATCAACGACAGTAATACCGGCTCCACCGAGCTGTACGTGTTCATCATGATAGTGTCGAACACCGGGAACACTGTGTAGGTAGTCACGTATCAACTGACGTAAGATTCCTGTTCCTGTACCATGCAGGATACGCACACGAATAGCTCCGACTTGGATGGCGTCATCAATGAAATAGGTGACGGCTTGTAGGGCCTCGTCTCCTCGCATACCTCTGACATCAATTTCTTGTTTGAAATTAAGTCTTTTTTCGTGCATACTATCCATTGTTTCAACGCTGACAAAGGTACTTTTCTGAATCTCTTTTTTGATTTGACCTTTACTCACCTTTTCCAGCTGTTCCAGTTTAACGGTACTTTTAATCATGCCAAATGCCACAACTGCTTGTTTGCCTTGCAATTCCATGACGGTTCCTGCCGATGTTTGTCCTTTGAGGCGGACATTATCTCCAACTTCTATTACATCTCTGTTAAAGATTTGTTTATTAGCTGGTGTTTGTTGTTTTTGTTTCTTCTTCTCTTTACGCTCTTTCAATTTGGCCATTTTACGAGCGATTTTATCATCTTCCTCTTCAGCTGCTATCACGGAGGCTTTAAATTCTTCTAAAGCTTTACGTGCCAAACGGGTTTGTTCTTTTTCAGCTTGCGCCTCCTTAATTTCACGAATGGTGTTTTCGATTTTGGCATTGGCTTCCGACAAAATATGTTGCGCCTCCTCTTTGGCGGTACGCATGATTTCTTTGCGTTGCTTGTTGACAGCCTCCAAATCTTGTTCATATCGGGCCGTAATATCTTCTAATTTTTTCTCTTGCTGACGGATATTTTGTCGCTTGCTTTCCCAATAACGTTTGTCACGAACAATGTCTTGCAGGTATTTATCCATATTGATGTAATCAGCACCAACTTTAGCTGACGCATCAGCAATGACATCTTCCGGTAAACCGATTTTACGTGCGATTTCTACAGCAAAAGAGCTTCCCGGGTTACCGATAGATAACTTAAACAACGGTTGCATCAAATGACGATCATACAACATGGCTCCATTTACAACCCCTTCGGTTTCCTCCGCAAAATGTTTAAGGTTTTGATAGTGGGTGGTGATAACTCCATAACTTTGGTTACGATTAAAACGATCCAATAGTGCTTCCGCGATAGCTCCACCGATTTGAGGTTCTGTACCACTACCAAATTCATCTATCAGAATCAATGTTTTATTATTACAGTTCTTGACAAAATGTTTCATATTTGTTAAGTGAGAACTGTATGTACTTAGATCATTCTCAATGCTTTGCTCGTCACCAATATCAATAAACAGATTGTGAAATAATCCTGTTTTAGATGTTTCATATACCGGAATTAATAATCCACATTGCAGCATATATTGTAACAAACCTACAGTCTTCAGACAAACAGATTTACCTCCGGCATTTGGCCCAGATATGATTAAAAGACGTTTTTTACCTTCTAATGTAATATCTAAAGGAACAATTTTTTTGTTTTGTTTTTGAAGTGAAAGATAGAGTAGTGGATGGGTAGCACGAATCCAATCTACTTGTTGTTTTTCCTCGAAAATAGGTTTAATCCCTTGTATTTGTTCTGCAAACAGAGCTTTTGCACGGATAAAATCGATATCAGCCAAAAAATCATACGATTGCAAAATATCGGGAACAAGTGGACGAACAATATCTGTGAATTCTGTTAAGATTCGCATAATCTCTCTTCGTTCGTCACCTTCCAATTCTCGGATACGGTTATTAGCCTCTACGACAACTTCCGGTTCGATAAAAACCGTTTTTCCGCTGGCAGATTCATCGTGTACAATCCCTTTGATTTTCCGTTTAAAAGCCGGAATAACCGGTATCATCAATCGACCATCACGCATAGTTGGAGTAACATCTTTATCAACGACACCTTCTGATTGTGCAGAGCGTAAGATAGATTGTAAACTGCGGGATATTCCACTCATAGTAACTGTTATCTCCCTACGTATTTGAGCCAAAGCAGGAGAGGCGTTGTCTTTGATTCGGCCAAACTTGTCTAAAATAGCATCTATTTTACTGATTAATTGTGGAAATATCAGGATATTGCCAGCTAATGCTGTTAATGCCGGATATTTAATCTCTTCATCTTCATCGGATGAAGGACGAAAAAAACGAATAATATCGTTGATTGTTTGCAACGAACGTTTAATATCAAACAATTCCTTTTCATCCAACCACGTACCTTCCGGACGTATTCGTTTAAGGGAATAACGTACATCAAAAAAGTAATTTGCAGGAAATTCATCTTCTCCATGTAAAATATGAAGAAATTCATCTGTTTGTTCCAGTAGTTGGGTTATAATTTGGTAATTAGCAGAGAAGGCCATTTCTGCTACTCGCTCTTTACCTAAAGGACTTAGGCATTTTTCGGCAATTAAAAGACGGACTTTATCAAAGCCCGTCTTTTGTTCAAAATTATGAGGATATATCACGTGTTTATCTAATCTATTATTTGATTTCAACTGTTACAAAACGACGAATTGTAGGACGAACAATAAATTCCATCTCTTCTTTTCCTCTTTTTACTTTAAAAGAACAAGCATTATTTCCTGTCGGATTAATATAAGGAGCAAAATAATAGAGATAAGAAAATGCTGTTTTATTAGCTGTTTTCTGAATTGCTTCAGCTACTTTTGGATAATTAAATGTATCCCAAAACATACAACGTTTAAATCCATTTGCGTCTGTGAATATTGTCTTTGGATTACGTAATTCCATGGTACTGGTGATAAAACCTTTATAAGCCGCTGTAAACTCTTCAGTTGTATTATCCATTTTTTGATTGTTGATTCTTTCGATAACATCGCGTGGACGTATTCCTGCTTCGTATGCAGGAGAGTTTTTATCTACATCTGTTACTAATTCCAAACGATCAATGTCATAATTAATACCTGTATAATTGTAAGTTTTTTGGTTTACTTTAAAAGGTACTCGGCGTTGGAATTGAACATATGGATATTGCATACACATCGATGGTGTATGTGTACGAGCATAATCTTCTAAGCTATAAGCTTTCTCTAAAAGTTCATTGGCCTCACATTCCCAAAGGGTACGTCCGGGTTCCTCTTTTTGATCTATTAAACGGAAACCATATTGAAGTAAATATTCAGCTTCAGCTTCAGCTGCAGTCGGACTTAAAAAAGGAAATGCCTCCATTTTACTATGTAAAAAATTAAAACGATAGATAGGTTCCTTTTCTACCATGATTTTATTTGCTCCAATATAATTGGGGTTTTTATCAAAGAAATAGAATGTCTGAATTAAAATGTCAGGATTGTCAATATCGACAACCATCCCTTTCTTTGTAAGTTCTTTTTCAATAGACTCATTGATTACTGTTTCTAATTCGCTATTGTTTTCGTCAATTGCAGAAAATGCAAATGTTTTGAATTGACCAAAATTTACAGAATCAGTAGTCACTGTTGTTTTGAAAGGACAAACAAATTCACGTTCACTAGTTGTCTCTAAACTATACATAGAAAAGGCTGTTGC
>JAFYOM010000095.1 GCA_017560165.1 Parabacteroides sp. | reverse complement strand
GCATCCAATATTTCTTTTGGTAATCCGGAACTTACTCCAGAATATTCTCATGCTTTTGAATTGAACTATATAAAAAATTGGGAAAGTGGACATACTTTGTCTTTATCTGGTTATTATCGTGCAACAGATGACGTTATTCAACGTATTCGCTTTTTGAATGTAGAAGAGAATGTGATGTATACAACTAGTGAGAATGTGGCAAAATCACAGGCTAGTGGTATGGAAATTGTAGGAAAGAATCGCTTGTTTAAAATTTTGAATTTAACAACCACTGTTAACTTGTTTTATTCTAAGTTAGATGGATTCAGTTATATGCCGGAAGGTGCAGATGCTCCGGTAGTGGGAGAAACAAATGAAAGTTTTTCTTGGAACGTTCGTATGATTGCAAATGTGAGTTTGCCTTGGGGAATCTCTTTACAAGGAATGGGTAGTTATAATTCCAAACGATTGGTAGCACAAGGATATCGTAAACCGAATTATTCTGTAAATTTAGGTTTACGTAAATCATTTTTGGATGATAAACTAACATTGAGTATTAATGCTCGTGATTTGTTGAATTCTCGTAAGTTCCGTACTGTTACTTCAGGCGATGGATTCTGGCAGGACTCAGAAAATTGGCAAGGAGGTAGAAGAGTTGGGTTTACATTGACATTCAACTTTGGTAATATGAAAGGTAAAAAGAAAAATAAAGATAGAGATAATAGAGAATCACAAGATGATGAATCAGAAATGATGGAAATGTAATATTTCTATCATTTATGATTGTGGCCAGAAGAATTTTTTATTTTTCTGGCCTTTTTTTATGAGAAACTTTCTTTTTATTACGATGTGTGGTTGATTTATATTTTTGCGGTTCGTAGACTGGAACTTCTCCAAATTGAGGATCAATTGGTATTTTATAAATTTTTTTATTCAAAAAGTCTTCAATATGTTTGAATTGAACCTGTTCTTGGGGTGATACAAATGTTATAGCTAATCCTTCTTCACTTATCCCACGTGCAGTACGACCAATACGGTGTACGTAATCTTCCGGATCATGAGGTATGTCAAAATTGATAACTAATTGGATGTCATTGATATCAATGCCACGTGAAACAACATCGGTTGCAACTAATATATCAATATGACCGTTTTTAAACTCTCTCATGACCTCTTCTCGTTGCGTTTGTTCTAAATCAGAATGCATGGCTGCAACATTAAACTTCAAGTGTTTGAGTGTAGAGGATAATTCTTTTACTTTCTTCTTGGATGATGAAAATATAATAACACGTTGAGGATGACTTTTTACAAAAAGATCTTTTAATATGGGCAATTTTTGTATCTCATGGCAAATGTAAGCCGTTTGCATGATTGATTCTGGAGGACGAGATATCGCTATTTGAATCTCTTCTGGATTCTTTAAAATATTTTGAGCTAATGTTTTAATTTTAGGAGGCATGGTTGCGGAAAACATGATGGTTTGGCAATCTTTAGGTAATAAGTTATAGATTTGCATAATGTCATCATAAAATCCCATATCTAACATCCTGTCTGCTTCATCTAAGATAAAGAAAGATACTTTTGAGAGATTGACAGTTCCCATCTTAATATGAGAAAGAAGACGTCCGGGAGTAGCAATGACAATATCGGCACCCATTTCCATTCCTCTTTTTTGTTGTTCCCATACAATTCCGTCTGTACCACCATATACCGCAACTGCAGAAACTGGAATAAAATAGGTAAAACCTTCTATTTGTTGGTCAATTTGTTGTGCTAATTCACGAGTTGGAGCCATAATAATAGCATTAACTGCATTAGCAGGGTGTAAACCTTTACTGAGTTCGTTGATAACAGGTAATACATAAGCTGCGGTTTTTCCTGTGCCAGTTTGAGCACAAGATATAACATCCTTTCCAGACAAAATGACCGGAATTGTTAATTCTTGTACTGGTGTGGTTTCTATAAAGTTCATTGCATCGAGACCGTCTAAAACTGCCTCTTCTAAATCCAATTCTTCAAATTTCATCTTTTGTTGTAATATTTCTTGTAAATTTTTTCAAAAGTACCATTCTCGCGCATCTGTTTAAACCAACTGTTTAGGCTATCAAGTAAGATAGGTGAGTCTTTACGAACAGCCCATGATTGAAGTTGGGTAAAACTAATGTCTGTTTTGATATCAATTTCAGCTAATTGTTTTTGAGATAATTTAGCAGTTTGCTGGTCACAAACAGCATAATCTATATCTCCTTTAGCAACTAAGATGGCTAGTTGTTCCCCTGAATATAAAGAATCTTCTATAATATGGATGGTATCTCCGATTTCTATTCCTAGATTTTCAAGTCTTAATTTAGCAGGAGAGTTTTTAGGTATATAAATTATTTTACCTGCTAAATGAAGTTGATTTCGTAATGGTTCAATTCCATTGTTCGCTTTAGCGGTTCTCTGAATCAGAACCTGTTTATTAAAAACGATTGGATCGGTAAAAAGATATTTCTCACTTACTTCACTAGTGATAGGAATATTACGTGCTATGATGTCACATTCTTTTTTTTCTAATGTGTTGAAACTTTCAGCTAAACTCATCTCTAATTGTGTGTGTATTTCTAATCCGGATAGTTGAGCTATTGCTTGACTAAGTTCATATTGAAACCCTTCAATTGTATCACCTGCTACATAATATCCGGATAAATCATACTCTGTCATCATGCGTAAAATCCCTTCTTCTTGTATTTCAGGATAATCTCGTGGTTGTCTTTCTGCGTATTTCAATGCTTGAATACGCCACAACATAATCATGGTTACGATAGAGATGATTAAAAGTCCTGTATAAAGTTTTAGAAGTTTTTTTGACATGATTTTAATTGTTGAATGTAACAGCTACTCCCATTTTTAAGACAAAAGGATCTAATGGATAATGGGGAAGTGAAAAATAGTTGGGATTCAAAAATTTAGATCCAACATTATATCCCATTACAAAGAAACGAGCCTGCTTTAGATGGAAATTAGCATATGCATTTATCAATGGAAAGTTTCCAATTTTGATTTTGTCTTGGTTTTGAAATTGTTGAGTTGCCGGTTCATAGTATGGAGCATAATAAGCTGTATTGTAGTACATATTTGTTCCTAATTGAATAGTTAATACTTTGGCAACTTTAAAATGTACATACATATTGGTATATAGACTAATTTGTGGTAATGGTAAAGCATTTTTATCACTACTTAGCTGATAAATAACTTCATTTTCCCAACCAAAAGCACGATACATAAAATCTTGCTTGATACGAGCATTTATAACTTGTAAGTTACCCTTCTTTTGTTCGGGCATACCTTGTTTGTTGATGAAAATATAGTTTTGTATGCTTTCGATTCCGGCTGATAATTGGGTACGTGTAGATTCTAAATTAATTTTAGCACTGGCATAAATTTGCTGTGTCATGTTTAAGTCTGGATTATCCCACCAAAAATAGCGAGAATGAAAATGACGTAAATAGAATGCCGGAGTTACATTTTTTATGTAAGCATCTGCACTAATAGTTGCTTCTTTCTTAAGAAGTTGGAATTTAGTTTGCAAATTACCCGTTGCTCGAAATTCACCCACATCTGTACCTATAATACATAATTCTCCACGAGCATTGTAGGTAAGAATACTTCCTTTACGTTTGGATATTTCTGCACCAATATAAGTCGAGAATTCATCGTATATTTGTTTGATAGGGAAATTAGATGTTGAAGGATCTGGATATAAACCACTTCCGTATTCAGGATTGTAAGATAATCCTGGAATAGCAGCAGGTAATTGAAATTTTCGTTTATCTAGTGTAATAAATGCAGTTAGACCAAATTTTGCCCAATTATGAAAACCTTCTCGAAGAGAGAGACCGAATGTGTTTTTTATATTCCACCAAGAAGTTCGGTCGTCTACTACTGATGTAGTTCGTCCGTTCTCTTCCATGATACAAGGTTCTAATCCGAATACTCGTGGTTCACCGTATGGATTTAGATAACAGTTATTTAAGTTAGTATTATCTTCTGTTCGGAAACGACGACGGTTGTCCTGATACTCTAATGTGTGGATAAAACTTGAAACCGGAACAAATATCGTTGTTGAATTTCCTAAAGAATCCGTTTGTTCATTTAATACTTTTTCAAAACCTAAATTGTATCGATGTGAAAGAAAATATTGTTTACCTCTAACGCGATTCCAGGCTTTTACTGGATAACGAATATCAAAGGCCTTAGGGTCATTTTGATAAACATTTCCTGCAAAGTATTCTTCTGGATGGGTTATGACTGAGTCATTTGCTAACCCCCCGTTTTCATAATTAATAAAGTTGTAGTTATTGAGATAAGCATATAGTTCGTATTTATTAGACTTATAACTACCGAAAAGTCTGTAACTTAATAACTTATTCCCATTGTTTTTATAGTGCCCACGACTATATATATAATCTAAATCTCCACCAATATTGATTTTGCGGCCAAAGTTCATGGAGAGTGTTCCTTTTAGTCGTTCATTTTTATTGCCACTACCTCCGGCTGTGGTATACATTACATGAGTATAAGGTATTTTCGTATCATAAAATTCAGCATTGAGTGGATCAGTGATATAATAATCATAAACATCTGCAAATATAAAATCGCGAGCTTCTTTTCGTTCAGAGAAAATACGAGTTTGTGCAGCTGATCCTGTATTAGTCAAATAACCAATTGCTAAAGAATTGGCTTCTACTAGTGTACTATTTGCAAAATTTAATTTATGTGTGTCTAATGGAACAAGATATGGCTCTCCAAGTAGAGGTGTTAAACGATAAGCTTTTATACGTTTATTATTAATAGAAGAGCTGTCTGGTATTAATAGACTATCGGGAATTTCTTCGTTGGTTTTAGAAAGATTACTTAGTGAAAATTTTTTTCCATCTCCACTGTTTTGCTGTGCATATAAAGCTGAAATGGATATTATCCATAGCAATAATACAATATATAGACAATGCTTCATAGAGGGCAAAGATAGTAAGAATGTATTAATATGCCAATGAACTAAAAGTTAATATGCCAATGGAATCTATGAGCTGTTGACATATATCCATTGGCATATTTATTAATTATTTAATTTATTATTCCTGTGCAGCTTGGCATAAGGTGATGATTTCCATCCCTTTTTTTATGGCAGCTTCATTCATTGGTATTAGTTTGTGATGGCGCTCAGGTAGAGATTTTTTTAATCCCAAAAGAACGTTTTCTAAAGTTACCATAGGTACAATCTTTAATAATCCACCTAAGATTAACATGTTGAACGCCTTTTCGTTTTTCATCTCTGTTGCAGCATCCATAGCATCTACACGATATACATTTACATCGGTTCGTTTTACAGGTGTATGGATTCCATAACCATCATAAATGATAATACCGCCCTTCTTAACCTTATTTTCAAACTTTTCCATGGAAGGTTGATTCAATATGATGGCGATATCATATTCATTTAATACGGGAGAACTTATACGGTCATCACTTAAGATAACGGTTACGTTTGCAGTTCCTCCTCGTTGTTCCGGTCCATAAGAGGGCATCCAACTAACTTCTTTTCCTTCCATCAAACCGGAATAAGCTAAGATTTTTCCCATAGACAAAACTCCTTGTCCACCGAAACCTGCTATAATTATCTCTTGTTTCATGATTCTTATGCTTATTTATTCTACATTTTTGAGGTCTCCTAAAGGATAGAATGGGAACATATTCTCTTCTAACCATTTATTTGCTTTTTCTGGAGACATTTTCCAACCTGAAGCACAGGTTGAAACAAATTCTACAACAGATGTTCCTTTACCTGCCATTGCATTTTCAAATGCTTTACGAAGCATTTTTTTTGCTTTACGTACAGCTGCAGCAGTTTGTACACTTTGGCGAGTTACTAAACATGTACCAGCAAGTTGAGCTAATAGATCACTAATCTTTAAAGGATATCCGTTTAATGCAATATTACGACCATATGGGCAAGTGGCTGTAGGCATACCTTCTAAAGTAGTAGGAGCCATTTGACCTCCAGTCATACCATAGATTGCGTTGTTAACGAAAATGATTACAATATTTTCTCCACGATTTGCAGCATGGATTGTTTCTGCTGTACCAATTGCCGCTAAGTCACCGTCACCTTGATAAGTGAATACCATTTTATCTGGATTCAAACGTTTCACTGCAGATGCAATTGCTGGAGCACGACCATGAGCTGCTTCAATCCAATCTACATCAATGTAATTGTATGCAAAAACAGCACATCCAACGGGGGAAACACCAATCGTTTTATCTTCTAATCCCATTTCGGCTACAACTTCTGCAATTAATTTATGTATGACTCCATGACTACAACCGGGGCAATAATGCATAGGATTGTCATTCATTAATCTGGGTTTATCGTATACCAGATTTTCCGGTTTTATTATTTCGTTGAGTTCCATAATTCTAATTTAGCTGATAAATCTCATTAAATACTGAACTAATCGGATGCAAATTGCTGCACCTCCACTATATAAAAAGGGTAATTTATTCTCAGGTATAGCAAAGTAACATATAACAGCTACAGCTGCTAATACCATAAATATGATGGTTAATATCGTATTGATTTTATTCCCTCTTACCATAATTCAGATTTATAAATTAAACATATTTTTCAAAGCATTTAAAACTTCATCAGGAGTAAATACGATACCTCCTAAACGACCAAAATGCTCTACTTTAATCTTTCCGTTTACAGCAAGACGAACATCTTCAACCATTTGTCCTGCATTAAGTTCTACAGATAGCATACCTTTTACTTGATTTGCATAGTTTGCAATAACTTCGCTAGGGAATGGCCATAAAGTAATAGGACGTAATAAACCAAGTTTGATACCTTCAGATCTTGCAATTTCTACAACCTTTTGACAAATACGAGCAGAAGAACCAAATGCTATAAGTAAGTAGTCTGCATCTTCACATTGGAATTCTTCATAGCGAACTTCATTTTCTTCAATTTTTTTATATTTCGCTTGAAAACGGATATTGTTTTCCTCCATTTTTGCAGGATCTAATTCCAATGAAGTGATAATATTGGGCTTACGATTTGCTTTTTTACCTCGTGCAGCCCATGGACATTCTGCTATTACTTCTTCTTCTGTACGACGAGCTTGGAAAGGAGGTAATACTACTTTTTCCATCATCTGTCCGATAATACCATCTGCTAAAATAATGGCAGGATTATTGTATTTGAATGCTAAATCAAAACCTAAACCTACGAAATCTGCCATTTCTTGTACAGAAGATGGAGCTAATGTAATTAAACGATAGTCTCCATGTCCACCACCTTTGACAGTTTGGAAATAGTCTGATTGACTAGGTTGGATTGTTCCTAATCCAGGACCTCCACGCATAACGTTTACAATCAAACAAGGTAATTCTGCACCTGCAATATATGAGATACCTTCTTGTTTTAAGCTGACACCAGGACTGGATGATGAAGTCATAACCTTTTTACCTGTACCTGCTCCTCCGTAAACCATATTGATTGCTGCAACTTCACTTTCTGCTTGTAGAACAACCATACCGGTTGTTTCCCATGGCATTTCAGCCATTAGGGTTTCTAAAATCTCCGACTGTGGAGTAATAGGGTAACCAAAATAGCCATCTGCACCGTAGCGAATAGCTGCATGGGCAATAGCTTCATTACCTTTCATTAATTTTATATCTTCTGCCATAAGAATTTAAATTTTAATTTAAAGACAAATTAAAAATGAATAGTTAAATTTTTAATTGTCAATTTTTTTCTTGTAGATAGTTAAACAACCATCTGGACATACTAGACCACAACTTGCACAACCGATACAATTGTCCGGATTTTTCATGTAGACATAATGATATCCTTTGTTGTTGACTTCACGTGGATGTAGTTCTAAAACATCTGATGGGCACGCTACAACACAAAGATTACAGCCTTTGCATCGTTCGATATTGACAACAACAACTCCTTTAATTTTAGCCATAAAACTCTATTTAAAAAAAATAATCTGTTACTATATATCTTGTTTTACAGACAAAAATAATAAAAACTTTATAGATTAATCTATTTTTTAGATTTAAAGTTTGTACTTTTACAAAAAGAATTAATTTGAACAGTTATTATGAGTAATTCAAGAAGAGATTTTTTTAAAAAAGGATTAGTAGGTGCAGTCGCTTTCAGTTCTTTGACAAGTTGTACAGAAACTGCTGAAAGTCAAAAAATGAAGGGTAAAGCAAAACGAATTGTTTTGATTAGTTTAGATGGTATTTGTGTTGAAGGCTTTTTACAGGCTCAAACTCCTAATTTAGATGCTTTATTAGCAAAAGGATCACTATCTATTCAAACACGTGTTGTAATGCCTTCTATAACATTACCTAATTGGACTAGTCATTTAACTGGTAGTGGACCAGAACAACATGGAGTTGTGGATAATGGGTGGCAAATTTCTAAAATAAAATTACCTGCTATTGAAACAGATAGTGAAGGTTATTATCCTTCTGTTTTTAAAGTATTAAAAGATAATTTACCAAATGTAAAAACTGCTTTTTATTATAACTGGGCTGAATTAATTTATCCTTATAATAAAAAATATTTGGATGAATATAATTATTTGGAAAATGATGAATATGTTCCAAATTATGATAAGGCTTTTAATTTTTTAGTAGAACAAAAAGAAAATCCGACTTTGATATTTCTTTATACAGTTCATACAGATCATGCTGGTCATAAATTTAAATGGATGTCTCCTGAATATATTCGTTCTATAGAAGAAGCAGATGTAGAAATTGGAAAATTCATTGAAAAGATAAAATCGGAAGGTTTATATGAAGATACTCACTTTATGTTTTTATCAGATCATGGAGGTATAGAAAAAGGACATGGAGGTGTAACTACACATGAAATGATTGTTCCTTGGGGTATTACAGGACCGGGTATTAAGAGCGGTTTTAAAATGGAAGAACCTAATAATACAGTAAATACAGCAGCTCTTTTACTATACTTATTTGGAGTAGAACAACCTACTTGTTGGACAGGAGAGGTTCCTTTTTCAATATTCAAATAAAAATAATAGTATAGTGTTTTAAAATAAGTGATTATTATTGACAAAAAATAAATAAGTATACCATGATTAATAGAAGACACTTTTTAAAAGGAGCCTCTTTGTTTACATTGGGCAGTTTGGTCGCATGTAATGGAAACAAAGGATGTTCCGGAGATGAAAAAACTATAGGAAGAGCAGTTAAATTATCGCCTTCAAATGCAGATAAAATCATACCCTTTGATTCAATACCCATAATTTTTCTTGGTTTAAGGTTTGCAATAATAACAAGGTTTTTGCCAACCATTTCATCAGGCTTATACCAATGTTTGATACCTGATAAAATTGTTCTTGTTTCAAAACCAAGGTCGAGTTCAAATTTGAGGAGTTTTTCACTTTTCTTAACTTCTTCACAAGAAATAACTTTTGCAACTCTGAAGTCTGCTTTTTCAAATTCATCAAAAGAAATTTCTTCTTTTAAAGGTTCATAAACTTCTGTTTCTTCTTCTTTGTTCATTTCTTCAATTTCTGCCATTTTTGCAGCTTCGTCAATTCTTGCAAAGAGAGGAGTTGCATCAGCAACCTTTGTTCCTGATACAAAGCCGCCAAAGTT
>JAFYOM010000094.1 GCA_017560165.1 Parabacteroides sp. | reverse complement strand
TAATTTTGCCAATAATTTTTCCTCATCTATTGTATAACGGAAAATCATTGTCTGCAAAATCGTAATCAATGTCGAAATAAAGTAATAGTATGTCAAACCAGACGCATATTCATTAAAGAATACCAACATCATTAACGGCATAAAATACATCATAGCTTTCATTCCCGGCATCTGTTGCTGACCTGTATTGGTCTGCTCCATATTGAATTTTGTATAAACAATATTGGTGACAGTCATCAATAAACAAAACAAACTGATATGATTACCAAAATACGGCGTAATAATTGGAATATATGTATTCCAACTTACAATCGCATCATAAGTCGACAAATCATGTGCCCATAGGAAACTTTGATGGCGCAATTCTATAGCAGAAGGGAAAAACATGAACAGAGCAATCAAAATCGGCATTTGCAACAACATCGGTACACAACCGGACATTGGACTTGCACCAGCACGACTATATAACTCCATTGTTGCACGCTGACGTTCCATAGCTTGATCCTGTCCCGGATATTTCGCATTAATTTCTTCCACTTGTGGACGTAATACACGCATCTTTGCAGAAGAAATATAAGATTTACGAGTCAATGGGAATAAAAGAATCTTCACTATTACTGTTAGCAAGAAGATCAATAAACCATAACTACTGATATACTTACCTAAGAAATTAAACAAAGGAATTATAAAATATTGGTTTACCCAACGGAAAATACCCCAACCAAGTGGAACTATCTTTTCCAAATCCAATTGATCTGCTTTTTCTGCATGATCATCAAGCGATTTTAACAAGGAGAATTGATTCGGTCCAAAATAGAAACGCAAATTAGTAGCCTCATTTCCTTTTAAGTCAAAAGGAATAGAAGTTGTTGTCTTGTATGCTTTCAAGAAAGGACTATCTTTAGGCAACATTTTAGAATCAATGATAGTAGATTCAAAACCTTCTCCATCTGCAATCAAGATAGAAGAGAAAAACATATCTTTATAAGCAATCCACTTCAAACGTTCAGACAATTGCTTACTATCATCTTTTGTTTCACTCAAATATTCTACTTCATCAGCATTCAACTTATAGTAAACTGTTGCGTAACGATCCTCAAATTTACGTCCTTTTTCCTGCTGAACTATTTTTTGTTCCCAATCCAAATCTAAAGCAGTAGTACTTGGAGACAAAATTCCATTCAAACCTGTACCCTTAATAGAGAACTGCAACATATAATCATTCGGATTCAATGTATAAACAAAGTCCAAATGGCTGCCATTACCCGTATTCAAGCGCATTGTCACACTGTTAGAATCTACGCCCTTGATTGGAGTAAAATACAAATCTTCTGTATTAATAACTCGGTTTGCAGCTGTAATTAATTTAAAATCAAACTTTGAATCATCTTCATTGAAAAGAACTAAAGGTTCACCCTTATAATTATCATATTTTTTCAAACGAACATAACCCACTCGTCCTCCTTTGTTTTTTAAACGAACTTCTATCAACTCGTTTTCCAAAACTGTAGAACCATCTTCTCCAACCATAGCATCAGCAAAAACGCCAAAGCTATTTTGTAACTGTGCTACTCGTACTGAGTCAGGCAAACTTGCAAACTCCTGTTCTGCTTTCGCAGCTTTCTCAAATGCTTGCTGTTGTTCTAATAACTTCGCCTGTTCCACTAAAGCAATTGAATCCTGCATCCGACGCTGTGCCTCCAATTGTTCAGGTGTCGGCTTATTCAACCATGTGAAAACAATCAAAACTACTCCAATAAGTAGAAAACCTATTATGGTGTTTTTATCCATCTATAAAATTTATAATTATGATTTATACTTACAAAAAAAGTTATGATTTATGATTTAAATAAATGGCATAAAATTTCAGCCATACATTATAAATCATAAATCATAAACCGTTACTTTATCTCTTATTTTTGAATAGCAGCTTTTACAAAGCTAACAAAAAGAGGATTCGGATTAACAACCGTACTGTGATATTCCGGATGGAATTGAACACCCACAAACCACTTCAAAGTTGGGATTTCCACTACTTCCACCAATTTTGATTCCGGATTTTCACCTACACACATCATACCAGCCGCTTCAAATTGTTCACGATAAGCACTATTAAATTCAAAACGATGACGATGACGTTCTTGAATATGTTCTTCTCCATACGCTTCATAAGCTCTAGATCCTTTTTTCAATATACAATCATAAGCACCTAAACGCATAGAACCACCCATATTTGTCACATCCTTCTGTTCCTCCATCAAATCAATAACCTTATTTTGAGCATTTGGATTCATTTCAGTAGAGGTTGCATCAACTAAATTCATCACATTACGTGCGAACTCAATTACCATACACTGCATCCCTAAACAGATACCCAAACATGGTACATCATTTTCACGAGCATACTTAATCGCTGCAAACTTACCTTCTATACCACGCTGGCCAAATCCCGGAGCGATCAAGATTCCATCCATATCTTTCAACAACTCAGCAGCATTACTATCATTCAGTTTCTCAGAATGGAACAAATGTAAATCTAATTTACGATCGTTATAAATAGCGGCTTGTAATAATGATTCATCTATGGATTTATAAGCATCTTGTAATTCTACATATTTACCAACCAAACCAATCTTTACAGTTTCAGTAGCATCGGTTTTACGTTGTAAGAACTGACGCCAAGGCATCATTGCCGGAGTCTCTCCTACTTCCAAACCTACCTTACGTAAAATCACCTCGTCCATTTTCTGACGTTGCAATACCAATGGAACTTCGTAAATCGTAGGTACATCTACAGACTGAATGACAGCATCTTGGTCTACATTACAGAATAAAGCAACTTTACCCAATATATTTTCATTCAACTCACGTTCTGTACGCAAAACTAAAACATCCGGCTGAATACCTAACTCTTGCAATTGTTTTACTGAATGCTGAGTCGGTTTTGTTTTGTATTCTTTTGCAGCTGCAATATAAGGAACATAAGTTAAATGTACACATACACAATTCTTACCTAATTCCCATTTCAACTGACGCACACTCTCAATAAATGGAAGTGATTCTATATCACCAACTGTACCTCCGATTTCTGTAATAACAAAATCAAACTTATACTTATTACCTAATAATTTTACATTACGTTTGATTTCATCTGTAATATGAGGAACCACCTGAACAGTCTTTCCTAAATAATCCCCCTTACGTTCTTTACTGATTACACTCTGATAAATACGTCCGGTTGTAATATTATTTGCACGGGTTGTCGGAACATTCAAGAATCTTTCATAATGTCCAAGGTCCAAATCCGCTTCATGACCATCTACTGTTACATAGCACTCCCCATGTTCATACGGATTTAATGTACCCGGATCGATATTGATATAGGGGTCAAATTTCTGAATGGTAACCTTATAACCTCTTGCTTGAAGTAGTTTACCTAATGATGCAGCAATAATTCCCTTACCTAAAGAAGAGACTACACCGCCCGTAACGAAAATGTACTTTGTATCTGCCACGATAGTAATATTTTAATTATCTTTTTACTGACACTTTAATTTTTAATGTGCAAAGTTAAATATAATTCATCGAATTTGGAAAAGAATAAACAACTTCTTTCCATATATATTTATATGAAATATCTAAAAAACTTTCTACTTTTGTTTATTCTTAAAAAGTATGATACTATGACAAACAAACACAATTTAATTCTTGTTATTACATGTTGCCTCGCCCTACTTTCTTGTAAAGAGACTCTACCCTATCAAAATAAATCTCTTTCTGCAGAAGAACGGGCCAAGGATTTAGTTCAACGATTAACATTAGAGGAAAAAGTTTCACTAATGCAACACAACTCTCCCGCTATACCTCGTTTAGGAATAAAAAAATATGTATGGTGGAACGAAGCACTACATGGCGTTGCACGTGCCGGTATAGCGACTGTCTTTCCTCAAACCATCGGTATGGCAGCATCATTCAATGATGAACTACTCTATGATGTTTTTACTGCTGTCAGCGATGAAGCTCGCGCCAAACATACTGAATTTAAGAGACAAGGCGATTTGAATATTTATCAAGGTTTGACCTTTTGGACCCCCAATGTAAATATCTTTCGTGATCCACGATGGGGACGCGGACAAGAGACATACGGAGAAGACCCTTATTTGGCAAGCCGTATGGGTATTAGTGTTGTTCGTGGATTACAAGGTCCAGAAGATGCTAAATACGATAAACTTCATGCATGTGCTAAACATTATGCCGTTCACTCAGGACCAGAATGGAACCGTCATACATTCAATGCAGAAAACATTGATCCTCGTGATTTATGGGAAACCTATCTACCGGCCTTTAAATCATTAGTCCAAAAAGCTGATGTAAAAGAGGTCATGTGTGCTTACAATCGTTACGAAGGAGATCCTTGTTGTGGAAGCGACCGTCTACTTCAACAGATTTTACGGAATGACTGGAACTACAAAGGTATTATCGTTTCAGATTGTTGGGCGATTAATGACTTTTACAAGAAAGGGGCTCATGAAACAGAGCCGGATCGTCCCCATGCAGCTGCTAAAGCTGTAATGACAGGTACCGATTTGGAATGTGGCTCTACATATAAAACATTGGTTCAAGCCGTACAAGATGGATTGATTGATGAAGAAACGATTAATCGTTCATTGATCCGTGTAATGAAAGCCCGTTTTGAATTAGGAGAGATGGACGAAAATATTGAATGGGACAAATTACCAATTAGTATAGTAGACAGCAAAGAGCATCGTGCTTTAGCTTTAAAAATGGCACAAGAGAGTATGGTTCTTTTACAAAACAAAGGAAATATTCTTCCTTTAAAAAAGAATTTAAAAGTAGCCATTATCGGTCCAAATGCTAACGATAGTGTCATGCAATGGGGTAATTATCATGGATACCCCAATAAAACCATTACCCTACTTGAAGGAATCAAAGATTACCT
>JAFYOM010000093.1 GCA_017560165.1 Parabacteroides sp. | reverse complement strand
TTCTTCCTTAGCTCAGTCGGTTAGAGCATCTGACTGTTAATCAGAGGGTCCTTGGTTCAAGTCCAAGAGGAAGAGCAGAAGACACATCTTTTGATGTGTCTTTTTTTATATCTATAAATTAATAAAAAAATGAAAAAGCATATTTTATTGACAGGAGCTCTCTGCTGGAGTTTATTGACACATGCAGGAACAATTCATATCCAGTCTGTTCATTATGCAGGCCCTTATGAAATACAAAAACCATTCATGATAGATAGTACAGATGTTCATTCCAAACCATTCTCTATCTACAATACGTTAAAAACTCCTTTAAAGAGAGAGCTATTATGGAATTCACAACCTATCAATAATATCATTTTACCCAACTCTTCTTCAGAATATGCTCTACACCAAATAGGATTTGTCTTAGAAAACACAACATATACTACAGCCAAACTACAGATCAAAGGTCTAAAAAACTATCAAATATTTGTAGACAACAAGCAACACAATGGTTTAGAGATTACATTGGAGCCTTCCACACACCCAATCATCATTCAATATCTTTCAGAAGCGGGAAAAACAGATTCACTCAATATCTGTGTAGAAACTCCAAACGATGGGGTTATACAAACAAGAGAAGACGGAAAACGCCTATATACTTTATCAGATGTACTTCATGGCACCCGTTTTACAGGTATTGAACTATCACCAGATGGGAAGTATATCATCACTCGATATAGCACTACACAAATCGGAGGCAAATCTTCTCATTACTCATTAGTCAAAGAGATTAACAGTGGAAAGATTGTGGCTCGCCATACTGAAAATGTCCGATGGATGCCTACATCCAACAACTACTATTTCACTCGTTCAGGAATAGATGGACGTGAGTTGGTATCCATCAATCCCACAAACGGCCAAGAGACTATTTTAGCGCAACAATTACCAGATGATTACTTTAAAATCGCACCAACAGAAGATTTTTTAATTCTCATCCAAAGACAGGAAGGCCCCAAAGAACGAAAAGAAATTTACGAAATTCTTGTACCGGATGATCGCCAACCAGGCTGGCGAAATCGCTCCTCTATTGCCAAATATGATCTTAAAACAGGAATAATACAACCTCTTACATTTGGTTTCCATAATGTTTATGTATCAGATATTTCACAAGACGGTCGGTTCCTTTTAATCTCAACCAGTTCTGAACGTTTAACTCAGCGTCCCACAACCCTTACCTCTATTTATAAGTTAGATATACAAACCATGCAAACCGAGCTATTGGTTGAAAAAGATGGTTTTATTTCCGGTGCACTATTTTCTCCAGATGGTAAACAAATACTATTATCCGGTTCTCCGGAAGCATTAAACGGAATCGGCAAAGCTGTTAAAGAGGGACAGACTCCGAATATGTTTGATTATCAACTCTATTTAATGAATTTAAGTGATAAAAAAATCACTCCACTCACCAAACAATTCGACCCAAGTGTACAAACAGTTGTTTGGAATCAAGCCGACAATCAAATTTATTTCACTGCCGAAAACAGAGATTATATCAGCCTTTATTGCCTAAATCCTAAAAGCAAGAAAATTAAACAATTAGAAGCAAAAGAAGACTTGGTCAATAATTTCTCTTTATCAAAAAACACTCCATTTATGGCTTACTATGGTCAAGGAGTCTCTAATTCAGACCGCCTTTACACAATGGATTTAAAAAGCTATAAACAGACTTTAGCTGAAGATTTAAGTATCCTAAAATTAAAAGATATACAATTAGGCGAATGTAAAGCCTGGGATTTCATCAACTCCAGAGGAGATAAAATCTATGGTCGTTTCTATCTACCCCCTTACTTTGATTCATCCAAAAAATATCCATTGATTGTAAACTATTATGGAGGCTGCAGCCCAACCAGCCGTAATTTTGAAAGTCGTTATCCCCATCATGCCTATGCTGCATTGGGATACATAGTCTATGTAATAGAACCCAGTGGTGCAACCGGTTTTGGTCAAGAATTCGCAGCTCGCCACGTCAATACAGCCGGTGAAGGAGTTGCTCAAGATATCATTGAAGGGACAAAACAATTTTGCAAAGAGCATACCTTTGTTGATGAGAAAAAAATTGGTTGTATTGGAGCCTCTTACGGTGGATTCATGACACAATACCTACAAACAAAAACCGACATTTTTGCCGCAGCAATATCTCATGCCGGAATTAGCGATCATACAAGCTATTGGGGAGAAGGCTACTGGGGATATTCCTACAGCGAGGTATCTATGGCCAACAGCTATCCATGGAGCAATAAAGAACTGTTTGTAGATCGAAGCCCATTATTTAACGCAGATAAAATCCATACTCCATTGTTATTTTTACACGGTGAAGTAGACAACAATGTTCCGGTAGGAGAAAGCATTCAAATGTTTACTGCATTGAAGCTTTTAGGAAGAGAAACAGCTTTTGTCGTCGTGGAAGGTCAAGATCATCATATCATTGATTATGATAAACGAATCCAATGGCAAAACACCATCTATGCATGGTTCGCTAAATGGCTAAAAAATGATCCTACTTGGTGGGATGCCATCTACAAACCCAAAAGTTTATAATCGATAAGTTTTCATACATTTTTTTCATTTTATCGTATCTTTGCAATATGGGAAAAAATAAACTTGCAAAATTCGACGACATGGCGGGTTACCCGCATGTATTTCAGTACCCGTTTTCCGTACTTCAAGAAAAGGGGTTTGAACTAAAAGGACATTGGCATGAACGTTTCTATAAAAATAATCATCCAATAGTTCTTGAATTAGGTTGTGGTAAAGGAGAATATACGGTAGGATTGGGTAAATTATTTCCTAATAAAAACTTTATCGGAGTAGATATTAAGGGAGCTCGAATGTGGACAGGAGCCAAAGAATCATTTGAAACAGGCATGTCTAACGTTGCATTCTTGAGAACCAGCATCGAATTAATCGCCCATTTCTTTTCAGCCGGAGAAGTATCCGAAATTTGGCTAACATTTCCAGACCCACAAATGAAGAAAGTCAACAAGCGATTAACTTCGACTCGTTTCATGAAAATGTATCGTGAAATTTTAGCCGGTGATGGAATTATTCATCTTAAGACTGACAGTAATTTCATGTACACTTATACATGTGAAATGGCTAAGTCAAACCAATATCCGGTGTTATTCAGCACGAATGACCTCTATCATTCAAACTTAGTAGATGATATTCTATCCATCAAAACCTATTATGAACAACAATGGCTTGATCGCGGATTAGATATCAAATATATTAAGTTTATCTGTGAAGAACGAGAACAACTCATTGAACCGGATATCGAAATTGAATATGATGCATATCGAAGTTTTAATCGAAGCAAACGGAGTGCCTTGGCTTCCGGTAAATAACATAAGATATTAAGAATCAAAATCATTCATAAAACTCATGGCGATATATCCAAAGTTAATCATGGACGCACTAACTAAAGTGCGATACCCTGGAACAGGAAAAGATCTTGTTTCAATGGGCATGGTAGAAGATAATATACGGATTGAGGGAAACAAAGTCAGTTTCTCACTTCTTTTTGAGAAGCCTAACGATCCATTTATCAAATCGGTAGTTAAAGCAGCCGAAACAGCTATTCTAACTTATGTAGGAGAAGATGTTGAAATCAAAGGGAATATAAAAGTTGAAGCAAGACAAGCTGCTCGTCCGGAACCCGACAAATTATTACCGAATGTAAAAAATATCATTGCGGTTTCATCAGGTAAAGGAGGTGTAGGAAAAAGTACTGTTGCTGCCAATTTAGCAGTAGCATTAGCTCTACAAGGATACAAAGTCGGCCTATTAGATGCAGACATCTTCGGTCCTTCACAACCTAAAATGTTTAATGTAGAAGAGGCTCGTCCATATATGGTAGAAGTCGATAATCGTGAATTAATCGAACCTGCAGCCAATTATGGAGTTAAGCTATTATCTATAGGCTTCTTTGTTAATAAAGAAGATGCGATTTTATGGCGTGGAGCTATGGCCAGCAATGCTCTTAAACAGTTGATTGGAGATGCCAATTGGGGAGATTTAGATTATTTTCTAATAGATTTACCTCCCGGAACAAGTGATATACACTTAACTATGGTACAAACTCTTGCTATTACGGGAGCAGTTGTTGTTAGTACACCGCAAGAAGTTGCTTTAGCAGATGCCCGTAAAGGTATCAGTATGTTTATTGGAGAAAAAATCAATGTTCCAGTATTAGGATTAGTAGAAAACATGTCTTGGTTTACACCTGCTGAATTACCAGAGAATAAATATTACTTATTCGGCAAAGAGGGAGGAAAACGTTTGGCAGAAGAAATGAATATCCCACTATTAGGACAAATTCCTATCGTACAAAGTATCTGTGAAGGTGGAGATAGTGGAACTCCTGTTGCTTTAAATCCAAATAGCATAACAGGAAAAGCTTTCCAAGAATTAGCAGAAAATGTTGTCAAACAAATTCACTATCGAAACGAACATTTAGATCCAACCAAACGAGTTGTCGTAACAAAGAAATAATCAATAAAAAGTAGGGTTTAATAAACCCTACTTTTTTTGTATCTACTCTATCGTACAAAAAAAGAAAGCCATTATTCGATATGAATAATGGCTTTCTTTTTATCTAAAAACTTAATTATTTACCTTCAGCTATTGCTTTCTTATTAATTTTTTTCTTCTGTAATTCGTATGCAATAGGAGTTGCCACGAATAAAGTAGAATATGTACCAATAATAATACCTAATAAGATTGCAAACGTAAAGCTACGGATTGTTGCACCACCTAAGATAAAGATACACAACACAACGATTAATGTAGTCAAAGAGGTATTCAATGTACGACATAATGTTGAGTTCAAAGCATCATTAATTACTTGGAAACGATCACGTTTCGGGTACAAGCTAATAGTTTCACGAATACGGTCAAATACAACCACTGTATCGTTAATTGCATAACCGATAATAGTCAAGATAGCTGCAATAAATGTTTGATCTACTTCCATTGAGAACGGTAAAATCTTCCATAACAATGTGTAGAATGAAATAATACACAAAGTAGTAACAGTTACAGAAGCAAATGCACCGATTGAGAATGAGATATCACGGAAACGAAGCAAGATATAAGCAGCCATACAGATCAAAGCAAAAATAACTGCTAAGAATGCTGCATTCTTAATATCGTCAGCCATACTTGGTCCCACTTTCTGTGAACTTTGGATATACTTATCAATAAATTGTTCCAATGTAGTTCCTTCCGGAAGTAAAGATTTAACACCTTCAAACAATTTGTTTTCAATTTCTTCATCTACTGTAGGATCGTTGCTATCAATCTTATAGTTTGTAGAAACACGTACCTGATCAGCTGTACCAATCTGAATAACACTTACAGAGCCATCCAATTGACCATCCAACATATTACGAACCTCTTCAGTATTTACATTCTGGTCAAAACGAATCACATAGTTACGTCCACCTGTAAAGTCAATACCATTATTCAATCCTACTGTTGCCATTGAGATAGCACCCAATACGATAATTACGATTGGCACTAAATAACCAACCTTACGAGCTGCCAAGAAATTAACTTTCGGATTAGTCAACAAATCTTTTGTCAAAGATGTTGTAAAGGTCACATTCTTCAATTTATCTTTTGCCAACAATGCTTCATAAACGATACGAGTTAAGAATACAGCTGTCAAGAAAGATGCAACCAAACCGATAATCAATGTAGTAGCAAAACCACGGATAGGACCTGTACCGAAATAGAACAATACAATACCTGTAATAACAGATGTCAAGTTAGAGTCAAAGATAGCAGAGAATGCATTGCTATAACCATCTGCAATCGCTTTACCTAATGACTTACCTGCGCGAAGTTCTTCTTTTGTACGTTCGTAAATCAACACGTTAGCATCGACAGCCATACCCAATGTCAATACCATACCGGCAATACCCGGCAAAGTTAACACAGCTTGGAATGATGCTAAAATACCCATGATAAAGAAGATATTCAAAACCAAAGCACCATCGGCAATCAAACCAGGAACTAAGCCATAGAATGCACACATATAGATCATCAAAATAACCAAAGCAATGATGAAAGAAATCACACCTGCATTAATAGCTTCCTGACCCAAAGACGGTCCCACAACATCTTCTTGAACGATATTTACAGAAGCAGCCATTTTACCAGACTTCAACACGTTAGCCAAGTCTTTTGCCTCTTCCGGAGTAAACTGTCCTGTAATTTGAGAACGTCCACCTGTAATTTCTACTTGTACATTTGGAGCAGAATAAACCATATCGTCCAATACGATAGCAATCGCTTTACCAATATTTTCTTTAGTCAAACGTGCCCATGCTTTTGCACCTTCTGCATTCATAGCCATATCAACTACCTGTTCAGAACGACCAGCTTGCTGAGCAAAGTCTGCATTAGCATCTGTCACAACATCACCACCTAAAGCAGGACTTCCATCACGATTTGTTTTCTTAATCGCATATAAATAGAAGAATTGTTCTTTTTCATCAATCGCCTTAACACCCCATTTCAAAGCAAGATTACGAGGAAGAAGTTCCTTAACCTGCTTCATTTCAAGATATTCGTTAATTTTAGCGATATCATTCTTATTCGCGATACCAACAACTGGACCTGAAGCTAATTGACCATTATAAGAGTTAACCTGTAATACAGCAAACAACGGATGCTGTTTTGCAAATTCAGCCATATCCTGAGCTGCTTGAGCTTCCGGTTTTTCTTCACCAATCTTTGCTAACAAAGAATCAGCATCATTTACAGCTTCCTCTTTTTTAACTTCTGCAGTTTTTTCTACAACTTCAGTTGCTGAAGTATTTTCTGTATTTAAAAGAGTAGCCAATACGTTATCAGCAGCCACTAACTGTTGATAAATTTCCGGTAAATTATAAGTTTCCCAGAATTCCAAATTAGCACTACCCTGTAACAATTTACGAACACGTTCCGGTTCTTTTACACCAGGAAGTTCAACCAAAATACGGCCTGCAGTTTCCAAACGTTGAATGTTAGGAGAAACAACACCGAAACGGTCGATACGAGTACGTAATACATTGAATGAATTATCAATTGCACTTTGCAACTCTTCTTTCAAAACAGAAAGCACCTGTTCGTCTGTACTCTGAGGTGTAATTTTATCTTTTAATTCAAAAGTACTGAAGATAGTTGCCAAACGAGCATTACTATCTAACTTCTTATATTCCTCAGCAAATAGGTCAATGAAATCTTTCTGACTATCAGCTTGATTCACATAAGCTAATTCTAAAGCTTTGTTAAAGTTTTCATCTTGATTATTGTTTGAAAGAGAACGAATTACATCAGGAACATTCAATTCCAAAATAACGTTCATACCACCTTTCAAGTCAAGACCTAAACTAATCT
>JAFYOM010000010.1 GCA_017560165.1 Parabacteroides sp. | reverse complement strand
CAAAATTTTTGAGGCTTTTTTTATTATTTTGTTTCTATAGTCTTTCGCTTAGGAAGGAAAGGAAGCATGCCTTCTGAATAGACGATTTGATGTTTACCATTTTCATCAGAGTAAATGATGTAATATTCGATCTCCTCCGGTAGGGAATCTGCCATTTGTTTTGCTTTTTCTAATCCCATTGCCATAAAAGCAGTAGCGTATGCATCTGCTGTAATACACTCTTCAGCAACAATTGTTGCACTTAGAATATTTTGTTCTGAAGGATAACCTGTTCGAGGATCTATTGTGTGGGCATATTTTTTACCATCTTTGATGTAGAAATTACGATAGTTTCCAGATGTAGCAATAGCCCCCTTTTTACATAATTGAATAATTTCATCGTATTTATTTTTGGTATTAGTAGAATCATCCTCTGGTAGATTGATTCCGATACGCCAACACATGCCGTTTTGATTAACCCCTTTCATGACAACTTCTCCACCTATGTCAATCATGTAGTTTTCAACTCCCTCTTTTTCTAATAAACGAGCAATGATATCACATGAATATCCTTTAGCTATTGCAGAGCAGTTTAATAATAATCGTTCATCTTCCTTTACGACCTTGTTTCCTTCCAATCGGACTTTTTGATAACCAACAAATGCTTTTAAACTGTCAATCATCGTGGGTGTAACACTATCTTTTTTACTGAATCCAAATCCCCAAACATTGATTAAAGGAGCACAAGTTATGTCAAAAACTCCTTCTGAGTGGTGAGAGACTTCCATAGATTTATTAAAAACCTCTTTAAACCATTCATCTACCTCTACAGGCTCATTGTTATTTACCTTTGCAATAATAGAATTGGGATTGAAGGGATTTAATGAAAGGTTAAATTTTTGAAATTCCGCATCAATCTTTTCAGTTAAAAGCTGAGGTGCTTCATATTTAATATGATAAAGAGTATGAAATACTGTACCGCTTTCTTCATAATATTGTTTCTCTTTTTCGCAGGCAGAGAATAAGAAAATACAGCATAAGATAAATAGAAAATGAATTTGTTTATGCATTGTTTTACCCATTAAAAAAGATATGTTCAATTAATATTTTTGTTCCAATAGTTATTAAGATTAAACCTCCGACTAAATCTATCTTTAGATTTATTTTACGTTTAAAATGGTTTCCAAAATAAACTCCAAATGCAGAGAATATGAAAGTTACGATACCAATAGTCAGAGTTTCTATGGCTATAGCTGAATTTAGACATGCTAATGAAACGCCGACAGCGAGTGCGTCAATACTTGTAGCAATACCTAATCCACATAAAGTTTTGTAGCAAAGAGGATTAATTTTCTGATTGTCCTCTTTCTCTTGAAAACTTTCATAAACCATTTTACCTCCTAAATAAAGAAGTAAAAGGAATGCGATCCAATGATCAACTGTTTCGATGTATTTACTGAAACTTATACCTGCTAAATATCCTAATAAGGTCATACCTGCTTGGAAGAACCCCATAATACTACCAACCTTGACCATGTGATGTGTTTTGTATTCTTTAATGAGGGCTCCGTCTGTAACAGAAACAGCGAGACTATCCATAGATAATCCCACTGCTAATAATAGTATTTCAATAAATGACATATTGCTTTTTATAATTCAGTTTCAATTTTGTATTTGTTTCGATGAGGAGAATCTCTGGAAATCAATTCACCAATGAAACCAGATAGGAACATTTGTGTTCCCATTATCATCGCTGTTAATGCAATATAAAAATAGGGTGACTTGGTAACCAATGGCCTTAATTCACCTGTACAAATAGAGATTAATTTGGCACTTAAAACAATAACTAAAGCAATGAATCCTATAAGGAACATTATACTACCCCATAAACCGAAGAAATGCATTGGCTTTTTCCCGAATTTAGATGTAAACCATAATGTTATTAGATCTAAATAACCATTAACAAAGCGATCTAATCCAAATTTAGTTGTTCCATATTTACGTGCTTGGTGCTGTACGACCTTTTCTCCAATCTTACTGAATCCTGCAATTTTAGCTAGATATGGGATATAACGATGCATATCATTGTATATCTCAATGTTTTTGATGACAATATTCTTGTAAGCCTTTAAGCCACAATTGAAATCGTGTAAATTCTTTATCCCTGAGAACTTACGTGCTGTTGCATTGAATAATTTGGTTGGAATGGTCTTTGAAAGTGGATCATAGCGTTTTTTCTTCCAACCGGAGACTAAATCATATCCATCTTCTGTAATCATTCTATATAATTCAGGGATTTCATCTGGGCTGTCTTGTAAATCTGCGTCCATTGTAATTACGACATCACCTTGTGCTCTTTGGAATCCACAATTCAATCCCGGTGATTTTCCGTAGTTTCGACGGAATTTAACCGCGCGAACAATTTCTGGAGCTTTATTTTTTAATGATTCTATTACTTCCCAAGAATTATCTGTACTTCCATCATTTATGAAAATAACTTCATAAGAGAAATTATTCTCTTTCATAACTCGCTCTATCCAAGCGAATAATTCTGGAGGAGATTCGGCTTCATTGTACAATGGTATAACTACTGATATGTCCATTTTTGTTTTATTATTTATCTAT
>JAFYOM010000092.1 GCA_017560165.1 Parabacteroides sp. | reverse complement strand
TTAATGATTTTGAAAAGAGTGTATTCCCTAAATATCCGATTATAGAGGAGATAAAAGATTCTTTATATAAAAAAGGTGCTATTTATGCATCTATGTCAGGATCCGGTTCTTCTGTTTTTGGAATATTTGAAAAAGAGACCAATTTGAAAAATCTGTTTACAAACTGTTTTGTTTGGGAGGGCTCTATGCAATGATTAGTCACTCTTATAAACTGGATGCATGGTTACCTACCACTAAAAAAGAGGTTGAAGCTCGTGGATGGGACTATATAGATGTAATACTTTTTACAGGAGATGCTTATGTTGATCATCCATCTTTTGGTGCGGCAGTTATAGGACGAACACTTGAGTCATTAGGATTACGCGTAGCTATTGTTCCACAACCTGACTGGCGTGGAGATTTTCGTGACTTTAAGAAATTGGGAACCCCTCGCCTTTTCTTTGGAGTTTCGGCTGGTGCTATGGATTCGATGATTAATCATTATACTGCTAATAAACGTTTACGAAGTGATGATGCCTATACACCTGATCGTCGTGCTGGTATGCGTCCTGATTATCCTAGTATTGTATATACAAAGATTCTTAAAGAACTATATCCAGATGTACCTGTTGTCTTAGGTGGTATTGAAGCATCTCTTAGACGACTGACTCATTATGACTATTGGCAAGATAAATTACTTCCAGGGATATTGAAAGATAGTCCGGCTGATTTATTGATTTATGGAATGGGAGAATTACCTATAAAAGAGTTAGTTTCTCGTTTACAGGCCGGAACTCCTTTTCATGCGATTCGAGATATTAAACAAACAGCATATCTTACAGATAAAATAGAAGTTTTACCTAAGGATATCCTCCTTTTTTCGCACGAAGAATGTTTACGTGATAAATTAAAACAAGCAAAGAATTTCAAGAATATTGAAGAGGAATCCAATAAACAAGAAGCTTCTCGTATTTTACAAAAGGTAGGAAACCAGACAATTGTCGTAAATCCTCCCTACCCTCCTATGACAGAGAAAGAAATTGATGCTTCATTTGATTTACCCTATACACGTTTGCCCCATCCTAAATATAAAGGGAAAGTTATACCGGCATTTGAAATGATTAAATTCTCTGTTAATATTCATCGAGGATGTTTTGGAGGGTGTTCTTTTTGTACTATTTCTGCTCATCAAGGTAAGTATATAGCATCTAGAAGCAAAGATTCGATATTGAAAGAGGTAAAACAAATCATCAATATGCCAGATTTTAAGGGATATTTAAGCGATTTGGGTGGTCCTTCGGCTAATATGTATCGGATGAAGGGAAAAAACTTGGAGTTATGTGCTAAATGTAAAAAGCCTTCATGTATCTCTCCTGTTATATGTAAGAATTTAAATGCAGACCATACTCCATTATTGGATATTTATAAAGAAGTAGATCGGTTACCGGAGATTAAACGTTCTTTTATTGGTAGTGGTGTACGTTATGATCTTCTTTTACATCGATATGATGATGAAAAGTTGAACAAGGCTGCTCACTCTTATACAGAGGAGTTAATTGCTCGTCATGTTTCGGGACGATTAAAAGTTGCACCTGAACATACAGAAGAGAATGTGTTGAAAATGATGCGCAAACCATCTTTTGAGCAGTTTGGACAATTTAAAAAGATATTTGACTATATAAATCAGAAATATGGATTGAATCAACAACTCATACCCTATTTCATATCTAGTCATCCAGGGTGTACGGAAATTGATATGGCTCAATTATCCATCCAAACAAAAAAGCTCCATTTCCAATTGGAACAGGTTCAAGATTTTACCCCTACTCCTATGACATTAGCGACTGAAATGTATTATACCGGTTATCATCCTTATACATTAGAAAAGGTATATACCGCTCGCAGTAAAGAGCAAAAGTTAGCCCAACGACAGTTTTTCTTCTGGTATAAACCGGAATTTCGTCGTCAAATTACACAGGCTTTGCAACGAATGGGACGAAAGGATTTGATTAATAAACTATTTGGTAGATAAAAAAAGAAGAGGATAATGAGATTTAAAATCCATTACCCTCTTCCCTCTTTTCTTTTGTTATGCCCCCTATCAATCTTTTACGGCTATAATTTCGATTTCAACCAATCCGTTTTTAGGTAATGTTTTCACAGCTACAGCTGAACGAGCTGGAAATGTACCGGTGAACTGTTGAGCATATACTTCATTCATGACTGCGAAGTCTGCCATATCTGCTAAAAACACAGTTGTTTTAACCACATTATCGATAGTTAATCCAGCTTCAGTTAAAATTGCATGAATATTTTTGAAGGCTTGTTCTGTCTGTTCTTTTACACCTCCTTCTACAAAATTACCAGTTGAAGGATCAAGACCTAACTGTCCAGATGCAAAAAGCATATTTCCAGCTTGAATAGCTTGGCTATATGGACCAATAGCAGCTGGAGCATTGTTGGTTGCAATAACTTTTTTCATTGTATATTTCAATTTTTAATTAATGGTTTATTTTTCAACTACATTGGATATCATTCCTGCATACGTTGACGAACTACTTCATAGATTAAAATAGAAGAAGCGACGGAAACATTCAAAGAACCAATTGTTCCAAATTGAGGTATTTTTACCATACTATCACAAATACGTAAATTATCCATTGAAACACCTGTATCTTCAGCACCCATCACGATAGCAACAGGGCCTTCATACTGAATGGACGTATAGTTTTCATATGCCTTTTCACTAGCTGCATATACTTTAACTCCTGATTCTTGTAAGAATCGAATCGCTTGATTGATGCTTTTTTCTTTACATACCGGCAACACATGCAATGCTCCTGCAGATGTTTTGATTGCATCGGCATTGACCGTCACACTTCCTTTGGATGGAATCACAATC
>JAFYOM010000091.1 GCA_017560165.1 Parabacteroides sp. | reverse complement strand
TCCAGAAACTGATAAACGAAATTTTATTCGTCGTGTGGAATCGGCATTGTATACGTTACGTTTACCGGGAGAATATGAAGATTCCAGCAATTAAAAGTATGAGAAAACCAGAAAAGAAGTAATAAATAGATAGAATAAATGGAAGAACAATTAATTAGAGTGGGGATTACCCATGGAGATATAAATGGTATTGGATATGAAGTTATTTTAAAGACTCTATCAGATACTCGTATAGCAGAATTGTGTACCCCTATTATTTATGGATCATCAAAAGTCGCTGCTTATCATCGAAAAGCTTTAGAATTACCTGCGATTAATTTAAACACAATTGCAACTGCTGATGATGCTGGAGAAAATTGGATAAATATTATCAATTGTGTAGATGATGAAGTAAAAGTCGAACTATCTCATTCTACTCCGTCTGCAGGAGTAGCAGCTTATCAAGCTCTTGAAACAGCTGTCTCTGACTTGAAAAGAGGAGCGATAGATGTATTAGTTACTGCCCCCATAAATAAACATAATATTCAGAATGAGGAATTTCATTTTCCAGGACATACGGAATATTTAGAGAAATGTTTTGCTCATTCAGGAAGAAAAGCTTTGATGATTTTAATGAAAGATAATCTTCGGGTTGCTTTAGTTACCGGACATATACCAATCTCTCAAATACCATCCAAGATAACACAAGAAGATATTGTTACAAAGTTGCGGGTTTTTAATTATTCTCTAAAACAGGACTTTGGAATCGTTCGTCCTCGTATTGCAGTTCTTTCTTTAAATCCCCATGCTGGAGATGCCGGTCTATTAGGATTGGAAGAACAGGAAATTATAATACCAGCCATGCAGGAAGCAGAGAAAAAAGGTGTAATGTCCTTTGGTCCTTATGCTGCTGATGGTTTCTTTGGCTCTCAGATGTATGAAAAATTTGATGGAGTATTGGCAATGTATCATGATCAGGGTTTAGCTCCTTTTAAAACATTAGCGATGGAAGATGGAGTTAATTATACGGCTGGATTATCTGTTGTTCGTACTTCGCCAGCTCATGGAACTGCTTATGATATTGCCGGAAAAAATGTGGCATCAGAAGATTCATTTCGTCAGGCATTGTATACAGCTTTGGATATTTATCGGAATCGTATGCGTTATCGTGAAGCGAATGCAAACCCGTTGCGCAGACAATATTTTGATAAAGGAAGTGATAATGAAAAATTAGATTTAACACAAGAAGAAGAATAGTTAAAAGGCTGATCTTATTATAAGGTCAGCCTTTTTATTGGTAAAAATAAGGATTTTGTATCTTTGTCCTATCTATTGATAAGTAAGATTATACAATGATGAAAAAAAATTGGTTTTGGAGGATGGCTTTATTAAGCCTTTTATTTATTTCTGACGCAGTGTCTGCGCAGTCGTTGATAGATATATTAAAATCTTCAACAGTGAAAGATGTGCTAGCTTCAGTGAGTGGAGGAACGAAGTTGACTGTAGAGAGTTTATCTGGAACATGGATTTATATGAATCCGGCTGTTAGTTTAGAGGGAGATGATGTGTTGAAAAATGTTGCAGGAAGTTTAGCTACTTCTGAATTAGAGAAAAAACTGAAAGAAAATTGTGCAAAAGTCGGGATCGTAGAGGGTATGTTCAGTTATACATTTAATGCGGACAGTACTTTTAATTGCAATATAAAAGGGAAATCTATGGGTGGAACTTATTCATTGAATTCAGAAGCGAAGACTATGACAATGAATTTTGGAAGCAAAAGTGGTAAATTGAATTTGTTAAAGATGAATGCGTCTATAGTTCTTATGGATGGACAACTTTCTTTACTTTTTGAGGCAGATAAGTTATTAGATTTTATCTCTAAATTATCATCTTTATCAAGTAGTACAACATTACAATCTATCTCTAAGTTGACAGAACAGTATGATGGAGTAAAACTTGGTTTTGATTTGAAAAAATAGGTTATAGGTTAAGCCTTCTTTAATCAGAAAGAAGGCTTAATCGTGCCAGATAATCATAATGCTCTCCCTCTTCAATCAACTCAACAGTAAACCCACTTTGAGTAGCATAGAGTTTGAGTGTTTGGAAATCGATGTAGAGCCAATCAAATGGTTCTCCTTTAATCTGTTTGTATTGCATTTGGAAATCTACTTCTCCATAGTAATCTCCTGCTAAGTCAATAGCTATACTTCCATCTTCCTCTTCAAACAGATAGCGGAGGTCACTTGAATCCATATAGATACAGCCTCCAGGGTTGAGAATTTGTTTCATTTTATTGAAAAAAAGAGGCATATATGCTAATTTTCCAATGATACCAGAACCATTCATAAGCATTAGTATCGTATCAAATTTCTCTATAAAATGGTTGTCAAATAGGTTTATTTGTGAAGCCTGTTTAACTCCTCTTCGTTGCATTGTTTCGACCGAAAGAGGGGATATATCGATAGCTTTTACCTCTTTTCCCATATTTTGCAGAGCTAAAGAATGACAGCCACTACCTGCTCCACAATCTAAAATTTTACCTGTAGCCAATTGTAAAGCGGTCTTTTCTAATGGAGGCATCTCCCCGAAACTACGGAAGAGTTGAGATACGGGTATTTCATCTTCGTCAAAAAAAGAGGAAAAGACACGTAGTTTGGATGCTTTACCCCGTTTTTGATAGTCTGCAATAGCAGCTCCCATGGGGTCTTTATCTGGAGAAAGAAGTGAATAATTCATGAAATAAAAACGATATTTATATGTGCAAAACTACGCTTTTATGTTCGTATAGGCAATTATCTGGCAATAATTCTGTTACCTTTGCAGGTGAATTCAAATAAGAAAGATAGACCGAAGTGAACAGATATTTTATTTATTTAGGATATAATGGTAAGAAATTTTGTGGTTGGCAAATTCAACCCAATGGTATGACGGTTCAGCAATGTATTGAGGAGGCTTTAACTACTTTGTTGAGACAACCTATCTCTATAGTAGGGGCTGGACGTACAGATGCGGGAGTTCATGCACGTTTGATGGTGGCTCATTTTGATTGGCATGAACCAATTACTGATCTCCCTTTTCTTTCTGAAAAACTCAATCGTTTGCTTCCTAAAGATATAGCTGTCTATCGGATTGTGTCAGTTCGTTCGGATGCACATGCTCGTTTTGATGCAACTTCTCGTACTTACCAATATTACGTAACCCAGCGGAAAGATCCTTTCAATCATGAGTTGGTTTATAGGATTCCAGGTAAATTAGATTTTGACGCGATGAATCAAGCTTGTCCGGTTTTGTTTGATTATATTGATTTTACCAGTTTTAGTAAGTTGCATACCGATGTGAAAACCAATAACTGTCGAATTATTCAGGCGGGTTGGAAACAGGAGGGAGATACATGGGTCTTTACTATACAAGCTGATCGCTTTTTGCGTAATATGGTGCGTGCAATTGTTGGAACATTATTGGAGATAGGTCGAGGCAAGCTGACAATTGATGGTTTCCGGAAGGTTATAGAAGCGAAAGACAGAGGAAAAGCTGGTACCTCAGTGCCAGGTCATGCTTTATATTTGGTGAATGTGACCTATCCTGAGGAAATTTTTATGGTTGAAAATAATTGATTTTTATGTGGTTAGCATTGGCCTTTTTGTCAGCATTCTTGTTGGGGTGCTATGAGGTAAACAAAAAGATTTCGTTGAATGGGAATGCTGTTATTCCTGTTTTATTTTTCAATACGTTTATTAGCAGCTTGATTTTTATACCATTTATCGTTCTTTCTTTTTGTACGGATTTATTGGATGGAACGCTTTTATATGTACCAAAAGTTTCATGGGAAGCTCATGTTGCTGTTTTCTTCAAGGCAGTAATTGTACTTTCTTCTTGGATGTGTGGATATTTTGCTTTGAAACATTTGCCTTTGACTATTACCGGTCCGATTAAGGCAACTCAGCCGGTTGTGACATTGGTAGGGGCGATGTTACTCTTTGGAGAACGATTGAATCTTTATCAATGGGCAGGAGTGATTCTATCAATTGCCTCTTTCTATTTACTTTCCTCATCGGGGAAAAAGGAGGGTATTCGTTTTGCTCATAATAAGTGGATTTTTTTTACGGTGCTTTCTGTTTTGACCGGAGCTGCTAGTGGTTTGTATGATAAACATTTGATGGAAACCCTTGATGTGA
>JAFYOM010000090.1 GCA_017560165.1 Parabacteroides sp. | reverse complement strand
TGCTTATCATGATGTAACGTTGGAGGATAATATACAGTGGAGAGGTAAAGCCGTGTATGGAAGAAAGAGATTTTCTGTGATTATTTTGGATAAAGATTATAACATAATAGGAGAGACTTTGTTTCCAGAAGGTGTATATAATTCGTATGTCTCTTTTGTACATAAGGATGGTCTTTATATTAGTCGTGATTATCAAATGAATTATGATCAGTCAGAAGATTTTTTGACTTTTGAATTATTTGATCTGGCTAAAATAAATGAATAGTTATGCGAACAAAACTTATATCTTTCTAATATTTTTTAAGCAATTGAGTATGAAAGAGTTTTGTGTTACTTTTATAATAATATTATTTTCTTCCTGTTCTTTTCAGAAAAGTAAGAAGGATTATAGATATACTCATGAGTTAAAAAGTACAAATGAGTTTATAGAATTTAATTTGAGTTCAGATACATATATGCCTTTAAATGATATATTTTATTTTAAGACTGATTCTGAATATATTGCATTTAAAAATAAAGATAAGCCTGAATTGTTAATTTATAATCTTAAGACCAAAAAGCTATATAAGAAAATAATATTTAAAACAGAAGGAGCTAATAGTATTATTAAAAGTATTGGTGATTTTTACATAAAAACTTTAGATGAAATATACTTGACAAGTTCATATGCGACCTTTGTTTATAAAAGTGATGAAAATGGAAATATTCTTTGTAAATATGATTTTTCAAAAACAAAAGAAGGAATTCCTTTAACAACAACGATTAGTTCTATGGGTAATATAGAATTTATTGATGGTAAAATTTTTTTAACTCAAAATCTTAATAAAATATATGGAGAAAAAACTTTAGAGAATAGTAGCCTTGCTGCTATATTAGATACTTCAAAGAATGTAACAGAACTATCTTTGGTTAAGTATCCAAACCTTATTAATTATAAAGATTTAGGAACAAGTGCAGGATTTGGATATCAATATAGACGTATATTTGATGGAGAAAATTTTATTTATTCTTTTCTTTATAGTGATACAGTATATAAGATTTCAAAAAATCATCAGACTGCTGAGAAATATATTTAAAAAAGTAAATACATACCACAGATAAAAATAAACAGATTAAAAACTGACGATTTTAATAAAATATTACGATTAACCTGTGAAGAAGCTACTTATGAGGATTTGTTGTATGACAAATATAGAAATGTTTATTATCGGTTTGCTTGTCCAAATACAACAGTAGATAATAACGATAGTTATCTTGAAATTATACGTTCTGGTAAAAAACAATTTTCAATACTTATATTAGATTATAATTTTAATATAATTGGTGAAACCTTATTTCCTGAATATACTTATGTGCCTACAGTTCATTTTATAAATGAGGATGGCCTTTATATAAGTTGTAGTCACTTTAAAAATCCCAATTATAATGATGATTGGTTGAAATTTCAGCGATTTGAGTTAGTCGAAGAGTAATATAAGTTTTAATTTTTGTACATATTAAATCATGTAGAGATTATGGGAGAGATACCAAAACATATTTGGGAGAATGATAACTTTCTGAAAAAGTTAAAGAGTGCGGTTGAGGTAGAACGGATGAGTTTGGATGAACGCTTGGCTTACGAATTGAGCCTATCGGTCGAACGAGATTGGTATGCCTGCATGGAGTATCGCTATGAAGAAGGTAAACAAGAGGGGGTAGAACAAGGGAAGTTAGAAGGAAAGCTTGAAGGTTTGTATCAAACAGCTATTAATATGAAAAAACGTGGTATTGATTTACAAACAATCGTGGATTGTACAGGCTTGACCTTAGAAGAGGTGCAGAAACTGTAAGTTGAAGTTTAGAATAAGAGAAGGCGGATAGTCGGACAAGGGTTAGTCTGGTTATCCGTTTTTTCTTTATTTGTAATTAAAACGAATGTTTATAGTTTATTAACTATGATAATTAGTTTAGAAACTATATTATTTAGTTTCTTTGCAAAAAAGATATGAATTACTATGAAACGACTGACAGCAAAAGAGGAAGAGGTTATGAAGTTCTTCTGGGAAAAAGGAGCTTTATTCGTAAAAAACTTGTTGGAGTATTATGAGGAACCTAAACCTCATTTTAACACGTTATCTACAATCGTGAGAGGATTGGAAGAGAAAGGCTTTTTAGCACATCATAGTTATGGTAATACTTATCAATATTATCCAGTTATAACCAAAGAATCTTATAGTAAAGGAACTTTACGGAATGTAATAGCTCGATATTTTGATAATTCATACTTAGGGGTAATTTCTTCTTTGGTGAAAGAGGAAGAGATTTCGGTTGATGAATTAAAGAAATTAATAGAAGAGGTAGAAAAAGGAAATCAATAAGGTTATAAGTTTTAGAACCATGGGTGATTTTTGGATTTATATGTTGAAGGTTAGTGGCTGTTTGACAGTTTTCTATCTGTTCTATCATTTGCTTTTAGCTCGTGATACATTCCATCGGTTTAATCGAATGGCTTTATTGAGTATAGTGCTTATCTCTATATTTCTTCCTTTTATTCGATTGGTTATGGAGGAACCAATGGTGATACAACAGACCTTGATGGATGTTGAAACTTTTTTACAAACTGCTGATCGTACAAATGTTAATCTCATGGAAAGACGTTTTGGGTTTGTGGGGTTAGGAGTATTGTTTATGATATATGTAGGAGGTTGTCTCTTTTTCCTTGGGAAGTTCTTGTGTGGATTAAATCAGGTGTATACTTTGATTCATAAAGGAAAAGTGACCGTATTGGAGGATGGTATATGTTTGGTGGTAACAGAACAGAGAATAGCTCCTTTTAGTTGGGCTAAATACATTGTTATTTCTCGAAAGGATTTGGAGGAGAGTGGCATGGAGATTCTTACACATGAGCGAGCACATATCCAAGCTCTTCATTCATGGGATATTTGTTTTGTAAGTCTTTGTACGATTTTACATTGGTTTAACCCGACTATATGGTTATTAAAGCAAGATTTACAGAATATACACGAGTATGAAGCGGATGAGTATGTGATTACTCATGGAGTAGATGCAAAACATTATCAATTATTATTAATAAAAAAAGCTGTTGGTACACAGCGCTTCATTTCTATGGCCAACAGCTTTAATCACAGTAAACTTAAAAAAAGAATTACAATGATGTTGAAAAAAAAATCAAATCCGTGGGGACGATTGAAGTATCTGTATGTACTTCCACTTGCAGCATTGGCTGTCACAGCCTTTGCTCGTCCAGAAATCACTCGCAAGTTAGAAAAAATTTCTGAAGTAGAGGAACAAAATCCTACAGTTTCCGAACAGAATGTATTTAAGATACAAGTGAAATCGGATACAACTAACAGTAAGACTTATTCTGTTAAGCCGGAACCGTTGATTCTGGTGGATGGGGTGGAGCGAGCTTCTACCTCTGACATAAATCCCAATCAGATTGAGTCGATTACTGTGTTGAAGGATAAGGAGGCCTTGAAGCAATATGGTGAGAAAGGTAAAAACGGGGTTCTTCTGATTACAACTAAGAAGAAGAAATAGGAGAATAGGTACGGATAATATGATGTTTACCGGATAATAAAAATTCGTTGGGCATTTGATTAAGATTCCTTGCTCATCCTTTTTAGAGGGGATGGGCAGGGAATTTTTTTTGTTTGGGCATTGAACAAATGGTAGGTAAAAAGGATTTTGTATAGAAATATTGAAGTATGGAAAATTTTAAAGTGGGTATCATTGGTGCCGGGCATATTGCTCGGAAGATGGCACATACGTTACGTGATATGAAAGGAGTTGAACCGTATGCCGTGGCATCCCGTAATTATGAGAATGCACAAGGATTTGCTTATGAATGGGGATTTACGAAGGCGTATGGATCTTATGATGAGTTGGTTAATGATTCTAATGTGCAATTAGTTTATATTGCTACTCCACATTCACACCATTATGAACAGGCGAAAATGTGTCTTGAAAAGGGTAAACCTGTTTTGTGTGAGAAAGCATTTACGGCAAATGCCCGAGAGGCTGAAGCTTTAATTCGTTTATCACAAGAGAAACAAGTCTTTTTAACGGAAGCGATCTGGACACGTTATATGCCATTTTCCAAGACACTTCGTGAGTTGATAGATAGTGGTATCATAGGTCGTGTCATGATGTTGACAGCAAATATTGGTTATCCGATTTCTAATAAAGAACGAATAGCTAAGCCAGAACTTTGTGGTGGTGCTTTATTGGATATTGGAGTATATCCTATCAATTTTGCTTTGATGCTTTTTGGTAATGAGATAACAGGTATAACTTCTGCTTGTGTGAAAGGGGAAACAGGAGTGGATTTACAGAGTAGCATTACCTTT
>JAFYOM010000089.1 GCA_017560165.1 Parabacteroides sp. | reverse complement strand
GTTGTACAATTTTTGAACGTGTGTTGGTTAAAAATCCTTCTCGTTTATTTTTGAATTTTTTATAAACGATATCAGCAATAACGGCATCTAAAATTGCATCTCCTAAAAATTCCAATCTTTCGTTATTAACCCATTTCCCATCGTCTCCTTTTATAGAGGAAGACTTGTGTAGAAAGGCTTGTTCGTATATATGGATATTATCAGGATAAAAACCAAGAATCTTATATAAAGAAAAATAAGGCTCCTTCCCTTTTTTTTTGAGGAGCCTTATTTTTTTGTATAGTTTTTTAAGCACGTTACTTAGTAAATTTTTTAACTATAACAGTTGCATTGTGACCTCCAAATCCAAAAGTATTGGATAATGCAGCATTAACTACTCTTTTTTGAGCTTTATTAAAAGTAAAGTTCATGTTATAATCAATTTCAGGATCATCGTCTCCTTCTTCATGGTTTATAGTAGGAGGAACAATATCTTCTTTAACTGCCAAGACACTGATCATTGCTTCTAAAGCTCCTGCAGCTCCTAACAGATGGCCTGTCATTGATTTAGTAGAACTGATATTTAATTTATAAGCATGGTCTCCAAATACCTCTTTAATAGCTTTTGCTTCAGAAATATCTCCAACAGGAGTGGATGTACCATGAACATTGATATAATCAATATCTTCTGGTTTCATTTCAGCATCTTCCAATGCATTTAGCATAACAAGTTTAGCTCCTAATCCTTCAGGATGTGTAGCTGTTAAATGGTATGCATCGGCAGATAACCCTGCTCCTACAACTTCTGCATAGATTTTAGCTCCTCTTGCTAAAGCATGTTCCATTTCTTCTAAAACTAAACATGCAGCACCTTCACCCATTACAAATCCATCACGGCTTGCACTAAATGGACGAGAAGCTGTTTCTGGAGAATCATTACGTGTAGATAACGCGTTCATGGAGTTAAAACCTCCAAGACCTGCTGCAGCAATAGCAGCTTCTGCACCACCGGTTATGATAGCATTAGCTTTTCCTAGACGAATATAATTATATGCATCACAAATAGCATTTGTTGATGATGCACATGCTGATACGGTTGCAAAGTTAGGACCTCTGAAACCATACATCATGGATATGTGACCAGCTGCAATATCTGCAATCATTTTAGGAATAAAGAACGGGTTAAATTTAGGACCAATAGTGTCTTTAGTTTTTGCGTATGCCGTTACTTCATCTTCAAATGTTTTGATACCTCCTATACCAGCAGCAAAGATTACTCCAATACGGTTTTTATCTTCGTTCTCTAAATCCATGCCGGTATCTTCTACTGCTTGTTTAGCAGCTCCGATTGCCAATAAACTATAACGATCGCATTTGCGAACTTCTTTTCGATCCATTATTTGATTAGGATCGAAATTTTTAACTTCGCATGCGAATAATGTTTTAAATGTAGATGCATCAAAATGGGTAATAGGTCCCGCGCCACTTTTCCCATTAATCAATCCATCCCATGTTTCAGAGACAGTATTTCCTAAGGGAGTGATAGCTCCAAGACCTGTTACCACAACTCTTTTTAATTCCATACCTTTCAATAAAAGGATTGATTACTTCGCATTAGCTTCAATGTAAGCGATAGCGTCACCTACACATGTAATCTTTTCAGCTTGATCATCTGGAATAGAAATACCGAATTCTTTTTCGAATTCCATAATTAATTCAACAGTGTCAAGAGAGTCTGCTCCTAAATCGTTAGTAAAGCTTGCTTCGTTTGTAACTTCTGTTTCTTCAACGCTTAATTTATCAACGATAATAGCTTTTACTCTTTCAGCAACTTCAGACATAACTTTTTCAATTTAGATTAATAAATACGAATATACTTTTTAAATTTGTAGTGCAAAGAAAAGAATTTTTTATGTTACAAAGCAAATTTAATAAGCTAAAAATGCGGAAAACTGCACATTTTTTCTTTTCTTGTGCATTAAAATAGAGAAAAATATGAAAAATATAGCAATTTTTGCTTCTGGAACAGGCACGAATGCAGAGAATATTACACGATATTTTTTGGAAAGTTTAGTGGCACGTGTAAAAGTCGTTTTTTCTAATAATCAAAATGTTGGAGTTCATGTGCGTGTCAATCAATTAGGGGTTCCCTCTTTGTTACCGAAGTTTGGAGGAAAAGGTATGTATGGACGTCATGTTCATGAGGCTGTTGTTGCAGCAGGTGAAGAAAAAACGGGAATAACAATTCATTATATTAATGGACAATATGATGAAGGAGCTATTCTTTTTCAAGCAGAATGTCCCGTTTATCCAGCAGAAACTCCTGAGGAGGTAGCTATGAAAGTCCATACATTAGAATATAAGTATTATCCTTTGATTATAGAAAAACTATTGACAAAGGAACTTTAGTTTAATTTAAAGCCTAATTGTTGAAGTATTGTAGCTTCATCTTTTGTTGCATGTACAACTGTATAAGCATTAAATTCCCGTGGATGGTTATAATGATTGCGAAACCATTCAAATTGATCAGGGGATTCACGAAGTTTTTTATCTATAATTAATGGATTAAAGCATCGTAGGATGGCTTGTTCTATTCTATTTTCTGAAAAATCGTTTAGATCAATAACTGGGTTTTTCGGAAGTGGTGGGATTACTTCTCCTATTTTTTCAAATTGTAGATGAAATTGTGAAGCTATGTTTTCTAAACACATACGAGTCCCATTGGCTTTACCATCAGCAGAAAATCCTGCAATATGAGGAGTTGCGATAGTAGTGAGTGCTAATAAATCTAGATTAATGTGTGGTTCATTTTCCCAGCAGTCAAGAATCAATTCACTGATTTTCTCTTTTTTATATGCATCAATAAGTGCTTTTGTATCGTGAACAGCACCTCGAGATGCATTGACAAACCAAGGTTTTCGTTGAAGCTTATTAAAGAAAGATTGATCTGCTAGATGATAAGTAGCATAACGTCCTTCTTTGGTTAAAGGAGTATGGAATGTGATGATGTCTGCTTGTTCAGCAATTGTATCTAATGAAACAAAATTGTTTTCTCCTTCTACTTCTGCACGTGGAGGATCGTTACGAAGCACTTTCATGCCGTATGCTTTACATAGTTTTTCTATTTCCTTTCCTACATAACCCACTCCTACAATTCCGATTGTTTTTTCTGATAGATTTTCTTTTTTTTGAAAAGCTATAGTTAGTAATCCTGCAAAGACATATTGAGCTACAGATACGGCATTACATCCGGGTGAATTTTTCCAAATAATACCTGCCTCTTTACAATATTGTGTATCTATATGGTCGAATCCAATGGTAGCTGTTGTAATTAGTTTTACTTTACTTCCTTTTAAAAGTTCGCGCGTACATTTATTAATACTACGTACAATCAGTGCATCTGCATCTTGAATACGTGCAGGCGTGAATTCTTTAGAGTTGAGATACATTATATCTGCAACAGGTTCTGCGATTCCTTTTAAATAGGGAATGGTGTTATCAGCTACTATTTTCATCTTTATATTTTATATATGAATACAAAGATAGTTCTTTTATTAAACTTCACATAAGCAAAATAAGTGTATCGAATGTTTTGATCCTTGTTAAGATTTTCTCATATTTTCTAGCATTACCTAAATATAGTGAAAATATTTGGGATGAGTGAATCTTTCTCTATTTTTGTAAGTGCTTGTAAAACAGCTTGATAATTTAATAAAAAGATATAAATCTGTAAAATTTTATGTATGAGAAAAAGGTGTAAGAGTAGGGAGAGAACCTATGTTTTTTATGGGTTTATCATGACTATGTGGCTATTAATAGGATGCCAAAATAATAAGAATGTCTCTTTTGAACGTTCTGATGTTTATACACGTGGAATAGGCCAATATCCGGGTAATCCGAAAGAGGATTTTTCACCTTCTTTGGTTCCGGATTATACTACTTATCGAAATATAGCACATCATCGGGCGGCTTTTGCTTCTTCCAGTTATGATTATAACATGGTTGCGCAATTAGTTACAGATGGGATTCTTTCTGATGAACAGTCTTTGTATTATTTAGAGGTTAATACACCGAATGGGAATCTGCCTAAACGCGAACGGGAATGGATGATAGATCAAGGGCGTCATTCACGTAATACGCTTTATGGAGAAGATACCTATTTCCAAATACAATTGGTTAATTATCAAAGATTAGCAGATGAAATATCTATAAGAGGTAATCTGGTTTATGATGATAAAATTGCAAAAGATGGATATCAAATCATTTGTCAAGGCTCAAATGATGGAAATAATTGGGAAACTGTCGGAGAATTGAGTGGAAAAGGATTACCAGGTAAGGCTGTTTCTTCTCGTGTTAAGGTTACGGATCCCAATAAGCAGACAAAAGAGATAACCATGCCTGTTCGTCTATTAAAAGAGAGGATACCTTTCCATTCAGAAGTTACTTATTCCTATTATCGCGTATTATTTAAGATGAAAGGGGCTTTGGAGTGGTTGTTGAAGGAGGTAGGCTTTTATGATAATGGTAAATGGCAAGAGGTTAAACCTGCTCAATTTTTCAGTAGTGCTTGGTTTAGTGAAACAGCCGGAGAGGAATGGCTTTATGTTGATTTAGGTTCTCGTTCTGAATTAGATAAAGTTGTTTTACACTGGATTAATAAGGCTGTTGAAGGTAAAGTTTTGTTATCTGATGATGCTAAAGAGTGGAAAGAGGTTGCTGTTTTACCAGGAGGAAAAACGCTGGTTGATGAGATTCTTTTAAAAGGTAATCCAAAAGCTAGATATGTACGTGTTTTGATGCAGAAATCTGTTGATGATAAACCTTATATTTTAAGTGAAATGCAAGTGATGGGTAAAGGTGGTTTAGTCGCTCAACCTGTTGTTAGACCTAAGGGAGAGGCTGATAAGATTCGTTTATCTGGTGGAAATTGGAAATTACAGCGTGCATCTGAAGTATCAGCTTCAGGAGAAGAAATTTCTACTTTAAATTTTATACCGGAAAATTGGGTGGTAGCAACTGTCCCTGGTACGATTTTAAGTAGTTATAAAAACATAGGTGCCATTCCAGACCCTAATTATGCGGATAATCAACTTCATATTTCAGAATCATTCTTTAATTCTGATTTCTGGTATCGGGATGAATTTGAGGTACCAAATGATTTTAAGAAAGAACAATTGTTTTTGAACTTTGATGGAATTAATTGGAAAGCTAAGATTTTCTTGAATGGTAAATATATAGGACGTATGGATGGTGCTTTCATACGAGGAAAGTTTAACGTAACTGATCTTATTGTTCCTGGAAAGAATGTAGTTGCAGTTGAGATTATTAAAAATGATAATCTTGGTGCTATAAAAGAGAAAAATAAACAAAGTACAGACTTTAACGGAGGTATTTTAGGTGCAGATAATCCAACTTTCCATGCTACAATTGGATGGGACTGGATTCCTACTATTCGTGGTCGAAATAGAGGTATATGGAATGATGTGTATTTGACTACAAGCGGAGATGTGACTGTTTCTGATCCATTGGTACAATCGATTTTACCTTTACCAGATACAACTTCTGCTATATTGCTTGCGAAGATTATGGTGAAAAATAATAGTTCAAAGGAGGTGAAAGGTCTGTTAGAGGGAAAGATAGGTGAAATATCTATCCAACAACCGGTGGAACTGAAAGCCAATGAAGAGAAGTGTGTGGTGTTTGATGTTACTGAATATCCGCAATTAAAAATGGATAATCCACGTTTATGGTGGCCAAAAGGATATGGTGAACCCTATTTGTATGATGCTCGTTTTACCTTTAAAATAGACAATGTAGTTTCAGATTCTTATAATTTTAAAGTAGGTATTCGTCAAATGATCTTCAATGAAGATAATCAGGTGTTGAGTATGTTTATCAATGGACGACGTTTTATCGGAAGAGGAGGTAACTGGGGCTTCAGTGAATCTAATTTAAATTATCGTGAACGTGAATATGATATAGCTGTCGCTTATCATGCTGATATGAATTTCACAATCATACGTAATTGGGTAGGTATGACTGGAGATGAAGAGTTTTATGATGCATGTGATCGCCATGGTATTATGATTTGGCAGGATTTTTGGTTGGCAAATCCAACGGATGGCCCTGACCCATATAATCCCTCTATGTTTATTGCCAATGCAAAAGATTATGTTAGACGAGTGAGAAAACATCCTTCGATCGCTCTTTATTGTGGACGAAATGAGGGGTTTCCTCCAAAAAAGATTGATCAAGCGTTACGTGCTATTATTAAAGAGGAACATTCAGATATACATTATATATCAAGTTCTGCGGATGATGTGGTGACCGGTCATGGACCTTATCGAATGCTTCCGGCAAAAGAATATTTTACATTAGAGGTTGGTCATGATAAATTTCATAGTGAACGTGGTATGCCCAATGTAATGACTTACGAGAGTATGCTTCGTACTTTTTCTCCGGAAGGTATTTGGCCACAAGGAGATCAATGGGGATTGCATGATTATACTCAAGAAGGGGCACAAGGATGTACCTCGTTTAATGAAATTATAGCAAAAGGATATGGTGAGCCACAAAATGCGAAAGAGTTTGCAGAATTGGCACAATGGGTGAATTATGATGGTCATCGAAGTATGTATGAGTCTAGAAGTAAAAATCGAAAAGGATTATTGATGTGGATGAGTCATTCATGTTGGCCTTCTATGGTATGGCAGACATATGACTATTATTTTGAACCTACGGCTGGTTATTTTGGTATTAAAAAGGCTTCTGAACCATTACATATTCAATGGAATCCGGCAATAGATGAAGTTGAGGTGGTTAATTATAGTGCCGGAACACAAAGTGGGTTAGTGGCTAAAGTACAGGTATTAAATATGGATGCTTCAGTTGCTTGGGAAAAAGTGGTGACTTTAGATAGCAATGAGGATACAACAAATAATTGTATTCAATTGGAATTTCCAGATAATTTGTCTAAAGTTCATTTTATAAAGATGACATTGAGTAAAGATAATGAACTTCTTTCTGAGAATTTCTATCATCGTAGTAAAGAGGAAAATAATTATCAAGACTTACGTCAATTACCGAAAGTCTCTTTGCAATCAGATGTTGTAGTAGAGGAGGATAAAGATGGTCAGTGGTTGGCAACAGTTACACTGAAAAATAAAACCTCTGTTCCGGCTTTAATGATTCGTTTGAATGTGATAGGAGAGAAGGATAGTTTGCAGTTCTTACCTATTTTTTATTCAGATAATTATTTTTCATTATTACCTGGAGAAGAAAAGTTGATTACAATTCGTTGGAAAGATGAAGATACCAGAGGTAATCTTCCTAAAGTCCTTATTACAGGATATAATGTAAATTAAAAAAATTAAAGTAGCTCTGAAGTTTATTTCAAGCTTTGGAAGCTTTAAAGTTTTGTCTGTATGAAAAAGAGACAAAAAAGGGGATTCTTACTTGGAATCCCCTTTTGTATGTAGAATATATGCGTGATTTAAATTTTCTTTTCAATAACAGCCTGTACAACGTTCAATACATAATCACCAAGCTTTTCTGCTTCATTGATAATATCCATGTAGTAAACGCCATCTTGATATTGATATTTTTTGTTATTGATGTTTTCAACATTGTTAATCTTTAACTGATTACGATAATTGTTAATCTCATTTTCAATGTTGTAAGAAGGATTAACATCAGCACGAACAGTATCTGTTCTTTCTAACACTTCAATCATACGATTCACAGATCTTACTGTAAGTTCTAACATTTGTTCAACGTTCTGATTTTGTTCATCTGTAAATATAGATTTGAATTCATTACGGCGCTTGATGCTTCGAGCCATGTTGTTACAAGAATCGGCTATACTTTCAATTTCTGAAACAGCACGTAACATAATACGAATCTCTTCTTTCCCTTCAGAACTTAAACGGCCTTCAGCGACAGAGGTTAAGTAATTGGCAATTTCTACCTCCATACGGTCGCTTATGCTCTCATATTTCTCAATACGGCTATACGTTTTTAAGAAAGCACTTTCGTCCTTTTCATAGAATAACTCTTTAATCATACCTAACATACGGCCGGTACGTTCAGCAAATAATGCAATTTCTTTATGAGCTTGTAGTAAAGAAAGTTCAGAAGTAGACAACATACCTCCTGTAATGTAACGTAAACGATATTCTTCTTCTTCTTCTTTTTTTCCTTTGATAATAAGACAAACTGTTTTTTCAATTAGGTTAACTAACCAAATCATGATAAAGGTATTGCTGATATTAAATGCAGTATGGAATGCTGCTAATTTGAAAGAAACTGCTACTGCCGGATCTGTTACTTTCATAATGTCAGAGACAAACCAAGAGATACCATTGGTAAATGGATAAAATAAAATCAATACCCAACATACACCAAAGATGTTAAACATTAAATGAGCTAAAGCAGCTCGTCTGGATTGTGTATTCCCGGTTAAAGCAGCTAAGTTAGCAGTAATAGTTGTTCCAATGTTTTCACCTAATACCAAAGCGACACCCAATTCATAGTCAATCCAACCGTTGGCACACATAATTAATGTAATGGCCATAGTTGCAGCAGATGCTTGTACGATCATGGTTAGAATAGCACCGATAAACAAGAATAGAATAATGGAAAGGAATCCCATATCGGTGTAATTCTGAACGAATGCTAACATATCTGGATTGGCACTCAAATCCGGTGCATTGGCTTTTAAGTTTTGAAGTCCCATGAAAAGGAATGAAAAACCAAAAATAAATTCACCGAGAGATTTACGAGAACTTTTTTCAGAGAATAAAAGTGGAATACCTATTGCCAATAGAGGAAGAGCAAATGCTGCTATATCTACTTTAAATCCAAGTGCAGAGATAATCCAAGCGGTTACAGTAGTACCAATATTGGCACCCATAATTACCCCAATGGATTGTGTCAGTGTTAGTAATCCGGCATTTACAAAACTAACAACCATAACGGTTGTAGCAGAGGAGGATTGGATGAGAGCGGTAATCAATACTCCGGTCAATACACCGGTAACTCTGTTTGTGGTCATAGCGGTCAGAATTTTTCGCAAACTATCTCCCGCAAATTTCTGTAAACCTTCGCTCATAATTTTCATACCATATAGGAATAGACCTAAGGAACCTATAAGACGTAGAAAATCAAAAAATGAATAGTCCATTAAAATTATGTTTTAAGTGAATATATATTCGTTAATATTACTAACTTTATGGGACAAATGTATAAATAATAACTGAGATACTATGTTTAAAACTATTACAATTTATTGTAAAAATAACAATATTTATAAAGAAATACCTATAGGTTCTTCTTTAATGGAAATATATGAGTGGGTAGGTGCTCCTTTGTCTTTTCAACCGATGAATGCGTTGGTGAATAATAAAACGGAGGGGTTAGATTATCGTTGCTGGGAACCAAAAGATATTGAATATATCGATTATTCTCAACTATCCGGTCAGCGAACATATGTTCGTTCTCTTTGTCATATCTTTTCAAAAGCAGTAAATGATGTATTGCCATTGGCCACTTTGAATTTAGAGCATTCCATATCCAAAGGCTACTATTGTGTGATTCATGATGAAAAGAAGATAGATGAAGAGGTAGTCGGTAAAATTAAAGATCGAATGAATGAACTTATTAAGGCTAATTTACCATTTTTATTAAAAAAGGTACGAACAGAAGAGGCTATTACATTATTCCGTGAAAGGGGAATGGATGATAAGGTTCGTTTGATAGAAAGTATCGGTATGCCTTACACCATCTATTATGAATTAGATGGATATGTGAACTATTTCTATGGTTGTTTAACCCCTTCTACAGGTTTTATTCAGTGTTTTGATCTGATTCCTTATTTAGATGGAGTTTTATTACGTGTGCCTCAAAAGGAAAATCCTCATTTATTAGAACCGATAGTTCAACAAGATAAAATGTATCAAGTTTATAAAGAGCATTTGACTTTACAACGTACATTGGAGTTAGAAAATGTAGGGGATTTAAATTTGGCAATTAAAAATGATAAAACATCTGAGGTTATTATGGTTTCTGAAGCTATGCAAGAAAAGCAGGTGGCTAAAATTGCAGAAGAGATAGCCTCTCGTTATAATGATGGTGTTCGTATTGTTTTAATATCCGGTCCCTCTTCTTCTGGGAAAACAACTTTTTGTAAGCGTTTACAAGTACAATTGATTACAAATTTGATCCATCCGGTAGGGTTATCGTTGGATGATTATTTCTTAAATAGAGAAGATACTCCTAAGGATGAGTTTGGAGAGTATGACTTTGAATCGTTGTATGCCATTGATTTACCCTATTTCAATCGGGATTTGCAAAAACTTTTAGCAGGAGAAGAAATTGATATGCCTACTTTTGATTTTGGTACCGGTACTCGTATTTATC
>JAFYOM010000009.1 GCA_017560165.1 Parabacteroides sp. | reverse complement strand
GTAGAATGGGATGCTGTAGTGACAAAAGTAGTCGAAAATCCTATTAGTATTTCTCAGGCCTGTTGGAATCCTTATCGTAGAATGTCTACAGTTGTAGAGAATCTTATAAATAAGAGTGCCGCAGAAAAGGATGCAAAAATGATGTCTGATATGACTGCCAAAATTAATTCAGCTCCTACAGCTGTTTCTGCAAAAGAAGGGGAAGCTGCAAAACCCGTTGATGCTCCTCCTTTTGATATTGCTAAATTTGCCGGTATTTTCGCTGCGTTAGGTATGGCTGTCGGAATGATAGGTTCAGCATTAACCTCTTTGGCAAAAGGAGTTTTTGCTTTGGAATGGTGGCAACTTATTCTTTCTTTTGTGGCAATATTGCTGATTATTTCGGGTCCGGCTATGGTTATGGCTTGGATGAAATTACGTAGAAGAAATATTGCTCCGCTTCTTAATGCAAATGGTTGGGCTGTGAATGCTTCATCTAAAATAAGTATACCTTTTGGGGAAACGCTTACCGATATTGCTAAATATCCTAAATTGAGATTGAAAGATCCGTATGCTAAAACCGGTATGCCGGTTTGGAAAAAGATATTGATTACTCTTTTGATATTATTGGCAGTTGCTGCTGGAGCTATATGGTATTTTAAACTCTATCTTTATCTGATTTAAATCTCTTTTTTAAGGCAACGATGGTTGTCGATATGGCATAATGTGAAAAAAAGCTCCCTATATCAATAGAATAGGGAACTTTTTTTATGGTTATATAGAAATGTTTAGGTTATGGCAATAAAAAATCCTGTAAAATTTGATTTTACAGGATTTACTTTTGTTCTCAGCGGAGAGACAGGGATTCGAACCCCGGGAACCTCTCAGTTCAACGGTTTTCAAGACCGCCGCAATCGACCACTCTGCCACCTCTCCAATACGTTTGCTCTCGTTTTATTTTCGATTGCGGTGCAAAGGTAGTGATTATTTTGTAAATTCCAAATATATGGCATTATAATTTTCTTTTTATTTTATTCTTTTTCTTTTAACGGTTGTGTTTTTAGGTTTGTATCTATTTATTGTTATTTTTGCGATAGTAATAATTAAATAGCAAGAAGATTATATGAGAAGTTTAAAAAGTCTGTTGATGGTGGCAGTCGTTCTGTTTTTAGGAAGTTGTTCGATGTCTGCCAATCCAGATAAAAATGAATCAGAGAAGGTTTCACAACAGAAGAAGGGAGAAGTAGTCGTTTTAAATAAGGCAGATTTTCTATCAAAGGTATTCAACTATGAAAAGAATCCGACACAATGGACCTATGAGGGGAATAAACCATGCATTATCGATTTTTATGCAGATTGGTGTGGTCCTTGTAAACGTATAGCTCCTGTATTAGTTGAATTAGCAGAACAGTATAAAGATGATATTATCATTTATAAAATCAATGTTGATAATGAAAAAGAATTGGCAATGGCCTTTGGCATACAAAGTATTCCAACTTTGTTGTTTATTCCTAAAACAGGAACACCGCAAATTTCACAAGGCGCTTTGTCTAAGGAACAATTTGTAGAACAGATAGAAAGTTTTTTATTAAAAAAGAAATGAGATAAAATTAGGGAATAAAAAAAGCGGATATGTTAATATCCGCTTTTTTTATTTTGGCAAAGCTTGAATTATTCAGCGCTTTCTGCTGCTGGAGCTTCTTCTGCAGTTGCTTCAGCTTGTTTAGCTGCTTCAGCGGCTGCCAATTCAGCTTTCTTTTGAGCAACGATTTCTGCTTTTGCCTTGTTTACTTCTTTTTCAGCTTCAAGACGTGCTTTAGCAGCAGCTTTAGCAGCTTCGCTATTCTTGTCTTTTACAGCTTGTACAGAAGCCTGTTTGTTTTTCAACCAAGCCTGGAATTTAGCTTCAGCTGTAGCTTCGTCGAATGCACCTTTCTTAACACCTTCCAATAAGTGTTTTTTCAAGCAAACACCTTCATGAGAAAGGATGCTACGAGCAGTGTCTGTAGGTTGTGCACCTACCTGTAACCAATACAAAGCTCTTTCGAAGTTCAAATCTACTGTAGCAGGATTAGTGTTAGGATTATAAGAACCGATCCTTTCAATAAATTTTCCATCACGTGGAGCTCTGCTGTTTGCAACTACGATCTGATAAAAAGCATAGCTTTTGCGACCGTGTCTCTGTAATCTAATTTTTGTTGCCATGTTTGAATAATTAATTAAGCTGTTTGTATTAGCGGGTGCAAAGGTAATAATTCTTGAAGATAAAACAAATATATTAATAGATAAATCCCTGTTTGATGGCTATTATTTTTTGTATCTTTGCCTCTGATTAAAATAAAAGTAAAAAATTAATACAATATATGATTTCAATAGACGGATTAACAGTAGAATTTGGTGGTAGTGCACTTTTTTCAGACATATCTTTTGTGATTAATGAGAAGGATCGAATCGCTTTAATGGGAAAGAATGGAGCAGGGAAGTCTACCTTGTTGAAAATTTTAGCAGGAGTGCGTGAGGCTACTCGTGGAAAAGTTTCAGCTCCAAAAGATACAGTTATAGCCTATTTGCCACAGCATCTGATGACTGAAGATGGCCGTACGGTTTTTGAAGAGACGGCTCAAGCCTTTGCTCATCTGCATGAGATGGAGGCAGAGATAGAAGCTTTGAATAAAGAGTTAGAGACACGAACTGATTATGAATCGGACAGCTATATGGAGTTGATCGAACGTGTTTCTACTTTGAGTGAAAAGTTTTATTCCATTGAAGAGATTAATTATGATGCCGATATTGAAAAGACATTATTGGGATTAGGTTTTACTCGTGACGATTTTAATCGACAGACCAGTGAGTTTAGCGGTGGTTGGCGTATGCGTATCGAGTTAGCCAAGTTGCTATTAAAGAAACCGGATGTCTTATTGTTGGACGAGCCTACGAATCACTTGGATATTGAATCTATTCAATGGTTGGAAGATTTCTTGATTGATAATGGTCAAGCGGTAGTTGTAATCAGTCATGACCGTGCGTTTGTCGATCACATAACTACTCGTACGATAGAGGTGACAATGGGACGAATCTATGATTACAAGGTTAATTATAGTCAATACCTACAGTTGCGCAAAGAACGTCGGGAGCAACAACAGAAAGCATACGATGAACAACAGAAATTTATTGCTGAAACAAAAGAATTTATTGAGCGTTTCAAAGGAACCTATTCAAAGACATTACAGGTTCAAAGCCGTGTAAAGATGTTGGAAAAATTGGAACTATTGGAGGTTGATGAAGAAGATACATCTGCTTTGCGTTTGAAATTTCCTCCTTCACCACGTTCGGGCTCTTATCCGGTGATTATAGAAAATGTATCCAAATCGTATGGTGATCATACGGTCTTCCGTAATGCAAATCTAACGATTGAACGAGGTGATAAGATTGCTTTTGTTGGTAAAAACGGTGAAGGTAAATCAACCTTGGTTAAATGTATCATGAAAGAGATAGAACATGATGGTACTTTAACAATCGGTCATAATGTGATGATTGGCTATTTTGCGCAGAATCAGGCCTCTTTATTAGATGAAAATTTAACTGTATTCCAGACAATAGATGATGTCGCAAAAGGAGATATTCGTAATAAGATAAAGGATTTGTTAGGAGCTTTCATGTTTGGAGGTGAAAACTCTGCAAAGAAGGTGAAAGTTTTATCAGGAGGTGAACGTACGCGTTTGGCGATGATCAAGTTATTGTTAGAACCTGTCAATCTTCTGATTCTGGATGAGCCGACCAATCATTTGGATATGAAAACAAAAGATATTTTGAAACAGGCATTGATGGATTTTGACGGTACATTGATTGTTGTATCTCACGACCGTGATTTCTTGGATGGCTTGGTGACAAAAGTGTATGAGTTCGGAAACAAGAAAGTCACAG
>JAFYOM010000088.1 GCA_017560165.1 Parabacteroides sp. | reverse complement strand
GAATGGTATGATTATACTGCTGCTGCTTTGCGTAAAAACAATTTGGATCCGGCTGCTCGTGTTCGTAATACTGATATTCAGGTTGATCCAAATGAGGTAATCATGATTTCAAAAGATACGGCCTATATTACGGAAGAGGGTGAAATTGTAAATGAAACCATTACTCGTCAATTAAGTGGACCATGGGATTTCTTGCATACCCGTATTGTGAATATTTATCCTGATGAAACTTGTTGGGTAAATGATTTTAACAATGCTTATAATGAGCCTTATATGCGTATGTACTTTTCTCATCCGGGATATGATGATTATCCAGTAGTAGGTGTTTCTTGGGAACAAGCAACAGCCTATTGTGTATGGCGTACTAATTTGTTTAAAGAATCGTTAAGTTTGCCTAGTGGACAGGCTTTTGAGGCATTTCGTTTGCCTACAGAGGGAGAATGGGAATATGCAGCTCGTACCGGTAAGAACGAATATAAATATCCTTGGGCCGGAGATGAGTTGATGAGTGGCAAAGGTTGTTTCTTAGGAAACTTTAAACCGGGTAAAGGTAACTATACGGAAGATGGTCATTTGATATCTTCTCGTGTTGGATCTTTCTCTCCGAATGAATTTGGTTTGTTTGATATGGCCGGTAATGTTTCGGAATGGACTTCTACCTCTTATTCAGAATCAGGTCCGAGTCAAATGAGCGATATGAATCCCGATTTACGTTATAATGCGGCTAAAGAGGATCCGTATGCGATGAAGAAGAAGGTCGTTAGAGGCGGTTCATGGAAAGATGTTTCTCAGTTTATCCGTTCGGATATGCGAACCTTTGAATATCAGAATGAAACACGCTCATATATTGGTTTCCGTTGTGCACGTACACAAATTGGTTTTTCAAGAGCAAAAGGTAAAAAATAACGTATTAATAATGAATATATATCACAGTTATGGGAAAATATAGAAGATATAAAAACAGAGTAGAGATGTACCTTGCCAGTGAAAAGGGAAAGCGGGTATTGAATTTCTGTTATAGTTGGGGTGCCTCTATCGTTATTATTGGTGCGTTGTTTAAGTTGTTGCATCTACCTTATGGTAATCAGATTTTATTTGTGGCAATGACTGTAGAAGCATTGGTTTTCTTTGTTTCAGCTTTCGAACGTCCAGGTAATGAATACCATTGGGAAGAGGTATTTCCGGTATTGAAATCAAAGAATCCGTTGGATCGTCCGGATTTTGCCAATACTCCGATGTCTAAATTGGTTAATCAGCCTGAAAATATTACAGATGATGAGGTGATGAATATTCATATAGCAGGAGGTCAGTCTGTATCGGGTTTAGGAAATTTGGATGTGGATGCAGAGGATACTAAGAATTTGTCTGAAAGCATTAAGAAGTTGAGTGGTGCTGCAGAGCAAATTTCTAAGATGGCGGAATTGACAGAGGCAACTCAAAAATATTTGGAACAGCTTTCTTCTATGTCTGAACACATGGAACGTTTCAGCCAGGTAACTAATTCGTTGACTAATGTTTCGGATACGTTGCTTCATTCTTATAAAGCGATTACTGATAACTCGGACGGTATTAATCAAAATTCTCGTGGTTATGTACAGCAGATGGAGATGTTGAATCGTAATATTTCCGGTTTGAATACAATCTACGAAATTCAGTTAAAGAGTATCAGTTCACAGATTGAATCAATAGAACATATCAATGGAGGTTTGGGTCGTATCCGTGAAATGTATGATGGTTCCGTAGTGGATAGCTCTGTCTTCCGTAATGAAACAGAAAAAATGGCTCGTCAGTTGGCAGAATTGAATCAAGTATATAGTCGTTTGTTGCAGGCCATGACAGTAAATATGGGTATTCAGGTCCCGGTACAACCGCAACAATCTACTTATGCACAGGCTACTCAACCTCAACAGCCACAAGGTTATCAGCAACCGTATCAACAACCATACGGATATCAACAGCAGACTGCATATACAAATAATCCAGTGAAGTAATCGTTATGGCAGGAATATCAAATAATCCCAATTCTCCTCGTCAGAAGATGATTAACCTGATGTATTTGGTTTTCATCGCGATGATGGCATTAAATGTGTCATCAGAGGTTCTTGACGGTTTTGGATTGGTAGAAGGTAGCTTGCGGACTTCTATTGATAACTCTTCTACTCGTAATAAGATTGTAAATGATGAGTTGGAAGCTTATTATCAAAGTAATCCTGAAAAGGTACGTAGTTGGTATGAAAAGGGAAAGAAGGTGAAAGATGCTTCTGATAGTTTATTTAACTATGTACAAGATTTAAAAATCCGTATAGCTCAATTAGCTGATGGAGAAGAGGCTGATGTTAATAATATTGAACATAAGGATGATTTGGAAGCTGCTTCTCGTGTAATGTTGGCTCCAGTTTCCGGTGAAGGAAAGGTGTTGCGTCAGCGTATTGAAGCGTATCGTGTGATGATGGGAGAAATGGTGGAAGATGAAGCAAAGACACGTGTGATTGAAGCAACATTATCAACGACTCCTCCTCATAAAGCCGGGATTAATACTCGTTCATGGGAAGAGGCGTTGTTTGAAAATATGCCGGTAGCGGCAGCTGTTACACTTTTGACAAAGTTACAAAGTGACATTCGTTATGCAGAGGGAGAGGTATTGTCCAATTTGTTGAGCAGTGTCGATGTGCGTGACTATCGTGTAAACCAAATTACGGCACAGGTGATTCCGGAGAGTCAGATTGTGATGCGTGGTGGTCAATACAAAGCCAATATTGTACTTTCGGCAGTCGATTCAACTAAACGACCGACTGTGTTTGTCAATGGTAAGGAACTCCCTTATGAGGCAAACGGGTTGTTTACGACAGTCGCGGGTACTCCGGGTACTTATCCGATTAAAGGATATATTGAGATGCCGGGTAGTGATGGCAGTATGATGCGTCGTGAGTTTGAAAGTGAATATTTTGTAACTGAGCCGAGTGCAACCGTTGCACCGATGTTGATGAATGTCTTGTATGCAGGTATCGCTAACCCGATTCGGATTGCTGTACCGGGTGTACCGAGTGGAAATGTTACGGCTACCATGACAAATGGAACACTAGTTCGCAAAGGAGATCAATGGGAGGCTCGTCCGAATGTCGTTGGAACAGATGCTGTTGTTTCTGTGCAAGCGAAGATGGCTGACGGACGTAGTGTGGAAATGGCGAAAACAACTTTTAGAGTACGTGCTTTGCCTGATCCAATGCCTTATATCGAATATAAGGATCAGAATGGAAATGTTAGAAAGTTCCGAGGAGGACAACTCTCCAAACGTAGTTTGGTGGAGGCTGATGGTATTCAAGCAGCGATTGATGATGATTTGTTGAATGTTCCATTTAAAGTCTTGAGTTTTGAGTTGACTTTCTATGACTCTATGGGTAACATCATACCGGAGGTAACACAAGGAAGCCAATTCTCTCAACGTCAGAAAGATTATATCCGTCGATTGGCAAGAGGTAAACGTTTTTATATTACACATGTAAAGGTGTTAGGACCGGATAACAAAGAACGTATTATTCCTACAGTAGAAGTAATCGTAAATTAAAGAAGACGATAAAATAATATAAGATGAAACGTATTTATTACATAGCAACCCTTATTGCCGCTTTGTTTGCTGCACTCCCGATGCAGGCACAAGAAGAAGCAGGTAATAATCAGCAACAACAGAGACGTCGTGGTCCGGAAGCAAGCCGTGGTGTGCGTACTGAAGAAAAGAAAGAGACCGGCATGCCGGAGTTGACTGTTCGTGCACAAGATATGAATGAACGTATGACGCAGCATATCGGTAATGCTCGTTGGATGCGTGTGATCTATCGTCAGATTGACTTGATGAAAGAACCCAATGCTCCTTTGTATTATCCGACACAACCAATGAACGGACAGATGAATCTGTTCTCTATTATTTTCCAGTTGGTTTGTGAAGGTAAGCTTTTTGCGTATGAATATTTGGATGGCTATGAAGACTTTAGTGATAATCGCAAGTTGGATTTGAAAGTGATGTTGGACCGTAGCCGTATTTTCTATGAAGAAACTCCGGTAGAAGGAAATGGACCTGCTAGTTTTGTTGTGAATGAAAGTGATATTCCTTCGGCAGATGTGAAATCATACTATATCAAAGAGGCTTGGTATTTCGATCAGAATAACTCAGTATTTGATGTGAAAACCTTGGCAATTTGTCCTATTTTGACCATTAACGATGAGATGGGGCAAAACACCATGCCTATG
>JAFYOM010000008.1 GCA_017560165.1 Parabacteroides sp. | reverse complement strand
ATGCCTCCGGTGTATAAATAACATTATGATGTTCTTCATAACGTTCTTTGATGTTTGCCAAAATCTGAAGCGTCTCTTCTGAAGTGGTGGGATCTACGATGACTTTTTGGAAGCGGCGTTCCAATGCTCCATCTTTCTCGATATTTTTACGGTACTCATCCAGAGTGGTAGCTCCAATACATTGAATTTCTCCACGAGCTAATGCAGGTTTTAGCATGTTGGCTGCATCCATTGATCCGGAAGCAGAACCGGCTCCTACAATCGTATGAATTTCATCAATGAATAATATGATGTTCGGATTCTTAGATAATTCGTTCAATATAGCTTTGATACGTTCTTCAAACTGACCACGATATTTAGTTCCGGCAACGATTGATGCCATGTCCAAACTGATTACTCGTTTATCGAATAACACACGTGATACTTTTCGTTGAACGATACGTAATGCCAAACCTTCCACAATGGCTGATTTCCCTACACCGGGTTCACCGATTAGAACCGGATTATTTTTTTTACGTCGGCTTAGGATTTGAGCCAGACGCTCTATCTCTTTTTCTCTTCCAACGATTGGATCCAAACGATTCTCTGCGGCAGCACGTGTCATATCTGTTCCAAAATTATCTAAGACAGGGGTGTCATTAGGTGATTTTGGCTGTGCAGATGCCGGATTGGAAGATGATGAACGTGGAGTTTCACGACGAGAGGTGAATTCTTCTTCATCCTCTTCTTCGTCATCCGTATAACCATTTTGAAATTGATTCAATGGCTTTATATCCTCTTGTTGTTCACTGAAGTTTTCCATTTGTTTTGATTTTGTTCCACTGATTAGATAGTTGTAAGCAGCCCGATATGCCAAACCTGCATCCTTTAGTATTTTTGCTGCGATATTGAATTCCTCTTTTAATATCGCCAATAGTAAATGTTCTGTATCGGTTTCCTCTTTTTTTAATAAACGAGATTCTAACATACTCATTCTTAATACACGTTCTGTCGTTTTACTAATCGTGATGTCAGATTGAGCAGTTGTATCTTCTGCTTCTATTGTGTTTTTTATTTCATTCTCTATTTGTTTTTTTATATCCCATTCGTCGATGTTCAACTCGTGCATAATTTGCACAGCCTTCCCTTCGCCTTCTCGGATAATTCCAAGCATTAAATGTTCTGGTCCGATATAGCTATTTTGAAGCCTCAATGCTTCTTCACGGCTATATTCGAGCACATCCATTAATCTCTTTGAATAATTATTCTTCATAAATATATAAATGTATATAGAAATCGCAAAAGTATAAACTCTCTTTATATATTACAAATTCCATGCCATTATTACTTTATATTAATAGAGGTAATCTTTAAATTTCTTAACAGAAATATTTTGCGAAATGAATAACAATCTATTTAGAATGATTTTTCGATATAAAAACTTTCGAGATACATAGAAAAGCCTTACCTTAGTGCACTTTTTGGAGAATTAGATATTGAGTGTAATTAATATAAAACTAAATGGTTGATCAAGACAGAATTATTAAGATTAACATCGAGGAGGAAATGAAATCTGCATACATTGACTATTCAATGTCTGTAATTGTATCTCGTGCTCTCCCTGATGTTAGGGGTGGATTTAAACCGGTTCATCGTCGTATTTTATTTGGAATGAATGAATTAGGTAATACATCCGACAAACCTTATAAAAAATCTGCGAGAATTGTTGGTGAAGTTTTAGGTAAATATCATCCGCATGGTGACTCGTCTGTATATTTTGCAATGGTTCGTATGGCACAAGCATGGTCTATGCGTTACATGTTGGTAGATGGACAAGGTAACTTTGGATCAATAGATGGTGATAGTCCGGCTGCTATGCGTTATACAGAAGCAAGATTAAGCAAGCTTGCTGAAGAGATGCTTCGTGATATTGACAAAAATACAGTTGATTTCCAATTAAACTTTGACGATACATTAAAAGAACCAACCGTATTACCAACTCGTATTCCAAACTTGTTGGTAAATGGTGCATCCGGTATTGCTGTTGGTATGGCAACCAATATGCCTACTCATAACTTAAGTGAAGTATTGGATGGTTGTATGGCCTATATCGATGCTCGTGGAGACATTGAGGTTGAAGGCTTGATGCAATATATCAAAGCACCTGATTTTCCAACAGGAGCTACAATTTATGGTTATTCCGGGGTAAAAGATGCTTTTGAAACAGGTAGAGGACGTATCATTTTGCGTGGTAAAGCTGAAATTGAAACAGAAAACAACCATGAAAAGAT
>JAFYOM010000087.1 GCA_017560165.1 Parabacteroides sp. | reverse complement strand
TGGTATTCCTGCTGCTCAACGTGGTGTTCCTCAGATTGAAGTAACATTTGATATTGACGCTAACGGTATTTTGAATGTATCTGCAAAGGATAAAGGAACAGGTAAAATTCAAAGTATTCGTATCGAAGCTTCAAGTGGTTTGAGCGATGATGAAGTTAAACGCATGAAAGAAGAAGCTCAAGCTAATGCTGAAGCAGACAAGAAAGAAAAAGAACGTATCGATAAGCTAAATCAAGCAGACAGCATGATCTTCCAGACTGAAAAACAGTTAAAAGATCTTGGCGATAAGATCCCGGCTGATAAAAAAGCTCCGATTGAAGCTGCTTTAGGAAAACTAAAAGAGGCTCACAAAGCACAAGACATTGCAGGTATCGATGCAGCAATGGCTGAATTGAATAGTGTATTCCAAGCTGCAAGCCAAGAAATGTACAATGCTCAAAATGCTCAAGGCGGTGCTCAAGGTCCTAACTTCGGTGGCCAACAGGCAGGAAATGCTGGAAACAACAAACAAGATGGTGGTGTAACAGATGTTGATTTCGAAGAAGTCAAATAAACATTCATAACATCAAAAAAAAAAGAAAAAGCGTGTATCTTAATAAGTTACACGCTTTTTTATACAATATCCTTTTTCCGTTATTCAATATCCTAATTAGATTTGAACATCACCTCTAAACCATCATAAGCAGCTTTAAGCGATTTAGGCAAAGATGTATCTAATTCAGCCTGCGTCCCATGTAATGTTCGCGCCATGTGAGTTAAATATACAGGTTGATTTTCAAACGGCATATATCGTTTCGTCTTTTCTAAAACATCAACAATACGAGACACACAATCTACACTAGAGTGCGTAAAGATACGATAATCATTATCATACCCCATTCCCATTGTTGCTTCCATGATTAGTCCGGTAATCGGTTTTCCATCACGATCATGAGCATCAATACCTGCTAATCGCGCAGCCAAAGCAGGAATACCTCCTGTATCTGTCGCATAAATAACCCTAGCTCCATCCTTTTCCAGCAGGTAAATCAGAGTTTGTTCAAACAAATAACCTGTCACATGACTTGCAGGAAGAGGAGTAACTCTAAGTGTTCCTATTTGAACCATTTGTCCGACATATAATGGCACAATCTCTGGCATAACGACCTTCAATCGATTAGCAGCCTCCTTAAATTCTTTTTTCGCAATATCATACCATGTTTGACTCAAATAAATCCGTTTCAAACCTAATTGCAAAGCTGTTTCCGGATCATAATGATCTTTATGAGAATGAGTATAAAACAACACATCCGGTTTACAATCGGCAGGTATCATCTCCATATTACCGGCTGTTAAATCAAACAAGATATGGTTATCAACAAGGATACTCGACAAGCGTCTCAATTCTCCTCTATTATCACGTCCATTCCAATCTGCAGCACCAGTACCAAGAAAACGCACGATGATTCCTTCTTTTTTACTCATTGAATCACTAGGTTCCTGACCTAAGATATTCTCCGGACTTATTGTTACCAACGGTGCGGCAATTGAGGCCTTTAAAAATGATCTTCTCTTCATACTTTAATCATTTCAATTCAAAAACATCAACATCCATCCAAACTGGAAATTTCGTCCGCAATTTCTCCAAATCACTATATTTCAATCTACAAGTACGTATGATGTTTTCACGTATCCCAGCATCTGCCAAAATATCTCCTTTAGGTGATATTACCATAGAATTTCCTTGATAAACAACACCTTTTCCGTCTTCTCCTACCCGATTCACACCACAAACATACGCCATATTTTCAATAGCACGTGCTTGAAGCAATGTTTTCCAAACCTTCTTACGGGCTACCGGCCAATTTGCAACATAAATCAATATATCATATTTATTCTTAACATTGCGACTCCAGACTGGAAAACGAAGATCATAACATACTTGTAAACAGATATTCCAACCTTTATAAGGGACTATAGCAAGTTTATCTCCGGCTGAAAAACATTGATCTTCCCCAGCCATACGAAATAAATGTCGTTTATCATATAAATAGATTTGTCCATCAGGTGTGACAAAAAAAGAACGATTAAAAAATTTGTCCTCTTCTTGAGCTATAAAACTTCCTGCTATTGCAAAATTATAATTCTTCGCCCATTCTTTAATTGCCCGTATAGTTATACCGTCCATCGTATCAGCCAACTGTTCTACATGCATAGAAAAACCAGTCGTAAAAGTTTCCGGCAAAACAACAATATCAGTCTTACCACTTACACGCCGAAGTAACTTCTCATAATGTTTGAGATTATTTTCTTTATCCTCCCATACAATATGAGATTGCACCATACTGATAGACAAATCCTCTAGCATAATTTTATACTTGAACAAAATTTTCAGGATAACAAGCCGTAACGTCTCTATAATATTTACGAATTGCAGTTATATCTTCTTCCATATTTCCGGTTAGATGATATACGCCCTTATATCCCACTTCCTTCTTCTTATAATCTATATAAATCATAACAACAGGAACATTGGCACTCTTCGCAATATAATAAAAACCTTTTTTCCAATCTTTCACTTTCTTACGAGTACCTTCCGGAGTAATTGCAAGTTGAAAAGTTTCACGCTTATTAAATTGTTCAACCATCTGCTCTGTAACAGAAGTTCGTTTACCTCGATCTACAGGTACACCTCCAATCCAATCAAACCAAAGATTTAAAGGAAAAAAGAACCAATCTTTTTTTATAAGGAAATTAGCATTTCTACCTAAAGCCGTATAACCTAATTTTCCTATCAAAAAATCCCAATTACTTGTATGAGGTGCTACACAAATCACACATTTAGGAACATCTTCTATAACCGTTCCTATTTTCCAACCAAACATTCGCAAGATAGCCTTACTAATTGCCTTCTTCATATCTTCTTATTTATTCAAATTTTCTATTTCTACAGCAATCGCGTTCACTTCTTGTTGCAAATCTGCACGTAATTTTGCATAATAATTTTTCACCAACGATTTATTACCATTTCCAGCAGGACTATTAGCACGACAAATATATTCATCTTGCATATTCAAAATTCTTGCCATAACAACATCTGCTTTTTCTGAATCCACTCCCGGAATATAAAGTTTACAAATAAGAGTTTCTAAAAATAACTCACTAGCTGTATAGCCAATTTCTTTCTTTAAAGTTCTTC
>JAFYOM010000086.1 GCA_017560165.1 Parabacteroides sp. | reverse complement strand
TTATTATATTTATTTTCTACAGTTTATGCCTATCTCAGTAGGCGCCTTATTACGAGATTAGACAAAAGGAGAGTATAGTAAATCAAATATCCAAGCGAACACAAAAAATATAAACTCACAACTGTAGTTCAAAACAAAAGGGAATAATGATCCTAAATCCAAATTACAAGAGAAAACGGATGAATCAAAATTCTGTTACAAAAGGTATCTCTAAAAGAATAAACACCCTTAAAAAGAAGAAATAATTGAAATTTTATGATTTTGTAAAAAAGTAACTGATTAAAACAGTTACCTTTTTTGTTTCTTTTAAAAACAAGATTATAAAGAATAAAAAAGGCTACCGAATAATATTGGTAGCCTTTTTTATTCTTTATATTAAAATGTCATTACTCATCATCTTTATCCATAGCATTAAAGTCTACGACATTTCTTCGATTTGAGAGTACACGATCAAAATCATCCTTAGATCCAACAACCAATCTATCAAAATCTCGCTGACCTGTACCAGCTGGAATTAAGTGACCACAAATTACATTTTCTTTCAATCCTTCCAATCTATCAACTTTTCCATTAATAGCAGCCTCATTCAACACTTTAGTTGTTTCCTGGAAAGATGCAGCAGACATAAAGCTACTTGTTTGTAATGCAGCACGAGTAATACCTTGAAGAATCTGATTAGCAGTAGCAGGAACAGCATCACGAACTTCAACCAACTTTAAGTCACGACGTTTCAACATACTGTTTTCATCTCTCAACTTACGAACAGTAACAATCTGACCAGCTTGTAATGTTTGAGAATCACCTGGATCTGTAACAACTTTTTTACCCCAGATACGATCATTTTCATCCATCACTTCCAACTTATCAACAACTTGTTGTTCCAAGAAACGAGTATCACCCGGTTCAATGATTTCAACTTTACGCATCATTTGACGTACAATAACTTCAAAGTGCTTATCGTTAATTTTTACACCTTGTAAACGATATACATCCTGGATTTCATTTACAATGTATTCTTGAACAGCTGTCGGTCCCATGATTGCCAAAATATCAGAAGGAGTGATTGCACCATCTGACAATGGCATACCAGCACGGATATAGTCATTCTCTTGTACAAGTAACTGCTTAGATAAAGGTACCATATATTTTTTAACCTCACCTAACTTAGATGTTACTGTAATTTCGCGATTACCACGTTTTACTTTACCAAATCCAACTTCACCATCAATTTCAGAAACAACAGCAGGATTAGACGGATTTCGAGCTTCAAACAACTCTGTTACACGTGGCAAACCACCGGTAATATCCCCCGCTTTACTTACTGCACGTGGAATCTTAACCAAAACTTCACCGGCCTTAACAAAATCTCCTTCATCTTTAACTATGTGAGCTTCCAATGGCAATGAATAATTTTTCAAATAATTACCATTTTCGTCTACGATATGAGCTGCCGGAACTTTTGTTTTATCCTTAGATTCAATAATAATCTTTTCTTTCAAACCTGTTGTTTCATCACTTTCAACCTTATAAGTGACGTTTTCAATCAAGCTTTCAAATTCAAGTTTACCAGAAACTTCAGATACAATAACAGCATTGAATGGATCCCATTCTATAATCACATCACCTTTCTTAACAGTGTCTCCATTCTTAAAGAATAATTTAGAACCATAAGGTATATTATGAGCCAACAAAACAATTTTTGTTGTAGGATCAACAATTCTGAACTCAGCCAAACGGCTTACTACAACTTGGAACTGTTTTCCATTTTCTTCACAATCTACAGCACGAAGTTCTTCAATCTCTAAAATACCATCATATTTTGAGGTGATACTATTTTCTGTTGCAACGTTAGAAGCAATACCTCCGACGTGGAATGTACGCAATGTCAACTGAGTACCCGGTTCACCAATAGACTGAGCAGCAATTACACCAACGACTTCACCTTTTTGAACCATTTGGTTTGTAGCCAAGTTACGACCATAACATTTAGCACAAACACCTTTTTTAGATTCACATGTCAATACAGAACGGATTTCCACGCTTTCAATAGGAGAAGCTTCTATTCTCTTAGCTGCGTCTTCACGGATTTCTTCACCTGCACGAACAATAATTTCACCAGTCAGAGGATGAATTACATCATGAACAGAAACACGACCTAAAATACGTTCGCTCAAGCTTGCAATCACTTCATCGTTATTTTTTAATTCAGTACAAACTAAACCACGAAGTGTTCCACAATCTTCTTCATTAATAATTACATCATGAGAAACATCAACTAAACGACGAGTCAAATAACCCGCATCAGCAGTCTTCAATGCAGTATCGGCCAAACCTTTACGAGCACCGTGAGTAGAAATAAAGTACTCCAACACAGACAAACCTTCTTTAAAGTTTGAAAGAATCGGGTTCTCGATAATCTGTCCACCTTCAGATCCACTCTTTTGCGGTTTTGCCATCAAACCACGCATACCTGACAACTGACGAATCTGTTCTTTAGATCCACGAGCACCTGAATCCATCATCATATAAATAGAGTTGAATCCATCATTATCAGCAGTCAACTGTTTAATCAATGTATCTGAAAGCTTACTATTAACATGAGTCCAAGTATCAATAATCTGGTTATAACGTTCATTATTGGTAATGAAACCCATATTATAGTTATTCATAATCTGCTCAACATCATCATAACCCTCTTTAACCAAAGCTTCTTTCTCTGCAGGAATCAATACATCGGCCAAATTAAATGACAAACCACCCTTGAATGCCATGTAATAACCTAAGTTTTTAATATCATCCAAGAACTGAGCTGTACGAGCAACTCCACAAGCTTTGATTACTTTACCAATAATGTCACGAAGAGCTTTCTTTCCTAAAACTTCATTGATGTAACCAACTTCTTTTGGAACATATTCATTCACCATTAAACGTCCAACAGAAGTTTCAACCATATGCTTAATAGGATTACCTTCTTTATCTACATCATTGACATAGACTTTTATAGGGGCATGAATATCTACCTTTTTCTCATTATAAGCAATTGTAGCTTCTTCCGGTCCGTAGAAAACAAGTCCTTCACCTAAAGTACCTTTACGCATTTTTGTGATATAATACAATCCCAATACCATATCTTGAGAAGGGACTGTAATAGGAGCACCATTCGCCGGATTTAATATATTATGAGAAGCCAACATCAACATTTGCGCTTCTAATACAGCTTCATTACCTAGAGGCAAGTGAACAGCCATCTGGTCACCATCAAAGTCGGCATTGAACGCTGTACAAGCCAAAGGATGTAATTGAATAGCTTTACCTTCAATCAATTTAGGCTGGAATGCTTGGATACCTAAACGGTGCAATGTCGGTGCACGGTTCAACAATACCGGATGACCCTTCATTACATATTCCAAAATATCCCATACAACAGGTTCTTTACGATCTACAATTTTCTTTGCAGACTTAACAGTCTTTACAATTCCACGTTCGATCAATTTACGAATAACGAACGGTTTATAAAGTTCTGCTGCCATATTTTTAGGCAAACCACATTCATGCATCTTTAATTCCGGACCAACAACGATTACCGAACGAGCTGAATAGTCTACACGTTTACCTAATAAGTTCTGACGGAAACGTCCTTGTTTACCCTTCAAACTATCAGAAAGAGATTTCAATGGACGATTAGCATCAGTCTTTACTGCACTTGATTTACGAGAGTTGTCGAACAATGAATCAACAGCTTCTTGAAGCATACGTTTTTCATTTCGCAAAATAACTTCAGGAGCCTTAATATCGATTAATCGTTTCAAACGATTATTACGAATAATAACACGACGATATAAGTCATTCAAGTCTGAAGTTGCAAAACGACCACCATCTAACGGAACCAATGGACGTAATTCTGGAGGTATTACAGGAATAACCTTCATAATCATCCATTCTGGTTTATTACGACCTTTAGAAGAACGGAATGATTCAACTACCTGCAAACGTTTTAAAGCTTCATTTTTACGTTGCTGTGAACCATCTGTACTAGCTCTATGACGTAACTCATAAGATAATGAATCTAAATCCAAACGAGCCAATAAATCATAGATAGCTTCAGCACCAATCTTTGCAATAAATTTATTAGGATCTGTATCTTCCAACATTTGGTTTTCTCTTGGAAGATTATCTAAAATCTGCAAATATTCTTCTTCAGACAATAAGTCTAATTCTGCTACATTTTCAGCACAACCCGGCTGAATAACCACATAGCGTTCATAATAGATAATAGAATCAAGTTTTTTGGTAGGCAAGCCTAACAAATAACCTATTTTATTAGGTAAAGAACGGAAATACCAAATATGAGCAACAGGAACGACCAAATGGATATGTCCCATACGTTCACGACGCACCTTCTTTTCCGTAACTTCTACCCCACATCGATCGCAAACAATACCTTTATAACGAATACGTTTATACTTTCCGCAATGACATTCATAGTCCTTTATCGGACCAAAAATACGTTCACAGAAAAGTCCGTCACGTTCCGGTTTGTACGTACGATAGTTTATTGTTTCAGGTTTTAAAACTTCACCACTAGAATTCTCTAGGATCTCTTCTGGAGAAGCTAAACCTATTGTTATCTTTGAAAAGTTACTCTTTATCTTGTTTTCTTTTCTAAAGGCCATATTTCTTATTTATAAAGAGTTATCAATGAAGTAAGTAGATGAGTGTAAGCTCATCTACTTATTTTGTTTTTTGAATTAATCTAGAGTAAAGCTTAAACCAAGACCTCTCAATTCATGTAATAATACATTCAAAGATTCAGGAATACTTGGTTGTGGCATTGGATCACCTTTTACAATTGCTTCATAAGCTTTAGATCGTCCTACAACATCATCAGATTTAATTGTAAGAATTTCTTGAAGTACATGCGCTGCACCAAAAGCTTCCAATGCCCAAACTTCCATTTCTCCAAAACGCTGACCACCAAATTGCGCTTTACCACCCAATGGCTGTTGAGTAATAAGAGAATATGGACCAATAGAACGAGCATGCATCTTGTCATCAACCATGTGACCTAACTTCAAGAAGTAAGTTACCCCTACCGTTGCAGGTTGGTCAAAACGTTCACCTGTACCACCATCATACAAATAAGTCTTTCCATATCGAGGTATTCCTGCTTTATCAGTCCATTCATTCAAATCATCCAACGTTGCACCATCAAAAATAGGAGTAGCAAACTTCACATCCATTGTACGTCCAGCCCAACCTAATACGGCTTCAAAAATCTGTCCTAAGTTCATACGAGAAGGCACACCTAACGGATTCAAACATATATCAACAGGTGTTCCGTCTTCCAAGAAAGGCATATCTTCTTGACGAACAATCTTAGAAACAATACCTTTATTTCCGTGACGTCCGGCCATTTTATCACCGACTTGAATCTTACGTTTCTTCGCAATATAAACCTTTGCCATTTGAACAATACCAGTAGGAAGTTCATCTCCGATCGTAAGATCAAATTTCTTACGTCTCAATTCAGCATCTAACTCTTTGTATTTTTTCAAATAGTTCAAGATTACCTGCTTGATAAGTTCATTCTTATCTTCATCAGCAGTCCAATTACTTACCTGTACAGCATTATAATCTAACTCTTCTAAAGCTTTACGAGAGAATTTAACACCTTTTGCTATAATCTCCGTATTCATATAGTCTTTGACACCCAAAGAGACCATTCCATTTGTTAAAGTAATCAACTTGTTTACCAACAAAATCTTTAATTCGGCCATCTTTACGTCATACTCTTCATCAATTTTCGGAAGAATAGCTTTATCTGATAATTTAGATTTACGTTTCTTTATTGCTTTTGAGAATAAAGCTGTTTCAATAACAACTCCACGAAGAGATGGTGTAGCCTTTAATGAAGCATCTTTTACATCACCAGCCTTATCTCCAAAGATTGCACGAAGTAACTTTTCTTCTGGAGAAGGATCAGATTCTCCTTTTGGAGTAATCTTACCAATCAAAATATCCCCCGGTTCAATACGAGCACCTACGCGAACAATTCCTCTTTCATCCAAATCTTTAGTCGCTTCTTCGCTAACATTTGGTATATCAGAGGTTAATTCTTCCATACCTCGCTTCGTTTCACGAACTTCCAAAATATATTCGTCAACATGAACAGAAGTAAAGAAATCTTCACGAACCATACGCTCGTTCAATACAATCGCATCCTCATAGTTATAACCCTTCCATGGCATATAAGCCACTTTCACGTTACGTCCTAATGCAAGTTCTCCATTTTGTGTAGAATAACCTTCAGTCAAAATATCACCAGCTTTCACTCGTTGACCACGATGACAAGTCGGACGCAAATCAACAGTAGTACTTTGGTTAGTCTTACGCCATTTTGGAATTATATATGTTTTAATCGCATCTTCGAAGCTTACAAATTCTTCGTCTTCTGTGCGATCATATTTAATTTTAATACATGTTGCATCCACAAAAACAACTTCACCGTCACGTTCTGCCATAATCTGAGTACGTGAATCACGAGCTACTTGAGCCTCAATACCTGTACCCACAATAGGAGCATCTGTTCGTAACAAAGGAACAGCCTGACGCATCATGTTTGATCCCATCAATGCACGGTTTGCATCATCATGTTCCAAGAAAGGAATTAAAGATGCAGCAATTGATGCAATCTGTTGAGGAGCAACGTCCATTAAATCAACTTCAGAAGGAGGAACTACAGGGAAATCTGCTTCAAAACGAGCTTTTACCCTATCACGGATAAATTTACCTTCGTCATTTAAAGGAGCATTACCCTGTGCAATAGTCATTTCTTCCTCTTCTTCTGCAGTATAATATTGTAAACCGTCTTCAGAAAAATCAACTTGACCATTTACAACCTTACGATAAGGAGTTGAAATAAATCCTAAATCGTTAATTTTAGCATACACACAAAGAGAAGAAATCAAACCAATGTTTGGACCTTCCGGAGTTTCAATCGGACAAAGACGTCCATAATGTGTATAGTGTACGTCACGAACCTCGAATCCTGCACGTTCACGAGACAAACCTCCCGGACCTAATGCAGACAAACGACGTTTATGAGTAATTTCAGCTAATGGGTTTGTTTGATCCATAAACTGAGATAAAGCATTCGTTCCAAAGAATGAATTAACGACAGAAGAAATAGTCTTTGCATTAATCAAATCAATTGGAGTAAATACTTCATTATCACGTACGTTCATACGTTCACGGACAGTACGAGACATACGAGCCAAACCAATACCAAATTGGTTATATAATTGTTCACCGACTGTACGAACACGACGGTTACTCAAATGGTCAATATCATCAACAATTGCTTTTGAATTAATCAATTCAATTAAGTACTTGATGATCTCGATAATATCTTCTTTTGTTAAAACCTTAATTTCATCACTAGTAGTAAGGTTTAACTTCTTATTAATTCTATAACGACCTACTTCTCCTAGATCATAACGTTTTTCTGAGAAGAATAGATTCTGAATAACTTCACGAGCACTCGCATCATCAGCTGGTTCAGCATTTCTTAATTGACGATAGATGTATAAAACAGCTTCTTTTTCAGAGTTACTCGGATCTTTCTGAAGTGTATTATAAATAATTGCATAATCAGAAAGATTCTGGTCTTCACGATGTAATAAAATATTTTGAGTACCAGATTCTAATATTTCGTCAATGTTATCATTATCTAAAACAGATTCACGATCAATAATAACATCATTACGTTCAATAGATACAACCTCACCTGTATCTTCATCCACAAAATCCTCAACCCAAGTTTTCAATACACGAGCAGCAAGCTTACGACCAACCATTTTCTTTAGATTAGCCTTTGTTACTTTTATTTCCTCTGCTAAATTGAAGATTTCAAGAATGTCTTTATCGCTATCAAAACCAATAGCTCTCAAAAGAGTTGTTACTGGTAATTTCTTCTTACGGTCGATATATGCATACATCACATTATTTATGTCTGTAGCAAATTCGATCCATGAACCTTTAAATGGAATAATACGGGCAGAATACAACTTAGTACCATTAGCATGAGTACTTTGGCCGAAGAACACACCAGGAGAACGATGTAACTGAGAAACAACGACACGTTCTGCACCATTAATAACAAAAGTACCTCTATCCGTCATATAAGGAATAGGGCCTAAATATACATCTTGTATTACAGTATCAAAATCTTCATGATCAGGATCTGTACAATACAATTTTAACTTTGCTTTTAAAGGTACACTATAGGTTAATCCACGAGCAATACATTCATCAATCGTATAACGAGGTGGATCTATATAGTAATCCAAGAACTCCAACACAAAGTTATTACGAGTATCTGCTATTGGAAAATTTTCAGCAAACACTTTATACAAGCCCTCCTTTTTTCTCTTTTCAGGAGGTGTGTCTAGTTGAAGAAAGTCTCGGAATGACTTCAATTGTACTTCGAGAAAGTCCGGATATGGGTATTGATTTTTTATCGAAGCAAAATTAACTCTTTGGTTTTCAGCTGTTGAAGACATTTATTTTGGATTTTATTGAACTTATTTAAATTATAGACACAAAAAGGTTAAGAATCCTCTTCTATGAAGATTCTTAACCAAATCACCTGATTAACAGGCTATAAAAACTTATTTAAGTTCAACTTCAGCTCCAGCTTCTTCTAACTGTTTCTTCAAACCTTCAGCATCAGCTTTAGCGATACCTTCTTTAATTGCACTAGGAGCGCCATCTACCATATCTTTAGCTTCTTTCAAACCAAGACCAGTTAATTCTTTAACTAACTTAACGATAGCCAATTTGTTTGCACCCGGTGATTTCAATACTACGTCAAAAGAAGTTTTTTCTTCTTCTGCAGCAGCAGCGCCAGCAGCAGGACCAGCAACAGCAACAGCTGCAGCTGCAGGTTCGATACCATATTCTTCTTTCAAAATTGTAGCCAATTCGCTAACTTCTTTTACGGTCAAGTTTACTAATTGTTCTGCAAAAGCTTTCAAATCTGCCATTTTTGTATGATTTAAATGTTTGTTTATCTATGTAATTAAAAAAATATTATCTTTCTTCCAAAGTCTTCAACAGACCATGGATAGTTTGTCCTGATGACTGAAGAGCTGAAATAACGTTCTTCGCTGGAGATTGTAACAACATGATAACATCTCCAATAAGTTCGTTTTTGCTCTTGATATTTACTAATGCTTCAAGATTTTCTGTACCAACATAGAAGCTTTCTTGAACATAAGCAGCTTTTAATTCTGGTTTTGCAACAACATCTTTCTTTGTATCTTTAGTAAATTCTTTAATCAGACGAGCAGGAGCATTGGCAACTTGTGAAAACATCACAGCAGTGTTGCCTTTAATTGAAGCATATAGAGGAGAGAAATCACCTTCTACATTTTCCAACGCTTTTTTAAGTAAGTTATTTTTTACAACAACTAACTTAACTTCCTTTTTGAAACATTCTCTTCTTAATTTGCTAGTTTTCTCAGCATCTAAAGCTTCGATATCAGTCAAATAGAAGTTAGGATATTCCTTAATGATCTCTGTCAGTTGACCTATAATAATGCCTTTATCTTCCTTTTTCATTGTCTAATAATTTTAATTAGTTTTCTTCAACTGATTTAGGGTCAATTTTAATACCCGCACTCATTGTACTTGAAAGATAAATGCTCTTTATATATGTACCTTTAGCAGCAGACGGTTTCAACTTCAAAAGAGTCGAAATAAATTCCTTCGCATTCTCACGAATCTGATCAGCATTAAAAGAAACCTTACCGATTGAAGTATGAACAATACCAGTCTTATCTACCTTAAAGTCGATCTTACCTTGCTTAACTTCTTTAACAGCATTACCTATCTCATTGGTAACAGTACCACTCTTAGGATTAGGCATCAAACCACGAGGTCCTAATACTCTACCTAAAGCACCAATTTTACCCATGATAGAAGGCATTGTGATAATTACGTCAATATCAGTCCAACCGCCTTTAATCTTATCAATATACTCTTCTAATCCAACATAGTCAGCACCTGCAGCTGTAGCTTCTGCTTCCTTGTCTGGTGTACACAATGCTAGAACCCGAACTTGCTTACCAGTTCCGTGAGGCAATGAAACAACACCTCTCACCATTTGGTTAGCTTTACGAGGGTCAACACCTAAACGAACATCAACATCTACAGAGGCATCAAATTTAGTAGTAGTAATTTCTTTTACCAAAGCTGAAGCTTCTTTCAATGTGTATGCTTTCCCAGCTTCAATCTTGCCCAAAGCCAACTTTTGATTTTTTGTAAGTTTACTCATTTCTCAATTGAAGTTTATTAGTTATTACCCGGGAATGTCCCTTTAACAGTGATACCCATACTTCTTGCTGTTCCTGCAACCATTTTCATAGCTGATTCAACAGTGAAGCAGTTCAAGTCGACCAATTTGTCTTCTGCAATAGCCTTTACCTGTTCCCAAGTAATCTCAGCGATCTTAGAACGGTTAGGTTGAGCAGAACCACTCTTCTTTTTAGTAGCTTCCAATAACTGGATTGCTACAGGAGGAGTTTTAACGACAAAGTCGAAAGACTTATCGACATAGTAAGTAATTACAACAGGTAAAATCTTACCAGCCTTGTCTTGGGTTCTGGCATTAAATTGCTTGCAAAACTCCATAATGTTAATACCCTTAGAACCTAAAGCCGGTCCTACTGGGGGAGAAGGGTTTGCTGCTCCTCCTTTAATCTGCAATTTGATTTGTCCAGCAACTTCTTTAGCCATTGTTTCTAAAATTTTTTAGATATAACATCAATAACGTTTAAAGATAAATAATACTTTTCGTAACCAGAGTATTATTCTTTCTCTACTTGCATATAACCTAACTCTAGAGGGGTTTTTCGCCCGAAGACTTTCACCATTACTCTAAGTTTCTTTTTCTCAGCATTGACTTCTTCGATTTCACCAATAAAACCACTAAATGGTCCAAAAGTGATTTTCACATTTTCTCCAACGTAGAACTGGATATCTAAGTCTTCTTGCTGTTCTTGCAATTCATCAACCGTACCCAAAATACGATTAACTTCTGCAGGACGCAAAGGAACAGGATTATCAGATCCTCCTAAAAATCCAATCACATTAGGGATGTTTCTTAATCGATGAGCTACCTCTCCCACTAACGCCGCTTCAACCAAAACATAACCAGGCAAGTAAGCTCTTTCTTTCATAACTTTCTTACCGTTACGTATAGTAAAAGTTTTTTCAGTAGGAATCAACACTTGTGAAACATACTCTCCTAAGTCAGTATTCTTTAATTCAGCTTCAAGATACTCTCTAACCTTATTCTCCTTGCCACTAATAGCACGCAGAACATAAAATTTCTTTTGAATATCAGACATACCTCACCTACTGATTAAAAGATTTTCTCATAGAAGAAACGCATCACGCCTTCAAAGCCCATGTCAACAACAAAGATTAATACTGCGATTATAAGGGAAGCAAACATGACAACCACAGCACTATTGGAAAGCTCTGTTCTTGTAGGCCAAGAAACTTTATAAACAAGTTCGTTATAAGATTCCTTAATATAATTTATTATCTTCTTCATCGAATCTATAGATTTTAGCACGGAACGAGAGGCTCGAACTCCCGACACCTGGTTTTGGAGACCAGTGCTCTACCAACTGAGCTAGTTCCGTAAATAGCTAACCTATTGAAGGCTAGCTAAAGTTATAATGATTGAATTAGTCTACTAATTCTGTGATCTGACCAGCACCAACTGTACGACCACCTTCACGGATAGCGAAACGCAAACCTACGTTACAAGCAACCGGATAGATCAATTCTACATTGATTGATACGTTATCACCAGGCATTACCATTTCAGTTCCTTCCGGAAGAGTAATTTCACCTGTTACGTCCAATGTACGGATGTAGAACTGAGGACGATATTTGTTATGGAACGGAGTATGACGACCACCTTCTTCTTTCTTCAAGATATAAACCTCAGCTTTGAATACTGAATGTTCTTTAACCTGACCCGGGTGACAGATAACCATACCACGTTTAATTTCGTTCTTATCGATACCACGAAGCAACAAACCAACGTTATCACCAGCTTCACCTTGATCCAATAATTTACGGAACATTTCAACACCAGTAACAACAGATTTCTTACCTTCTGCACCTAAACCGATGATCTGAATTTCATCACCAACTTTAACGATACCTGTTTCAATACGACCTGTAGCAACAGTACCACGACCTGTAATTGAGAACACGTCTTCAACCGGCATCAAGAAAGGTTTATCGATTTCACGCGGAGGAAGAGGAATCCATGTATCACAAGCTTCCATCAATTCCATAACTTTGTCTTCCCACTGAGCGTCACCGTTCAATGCACCAAGAGCAGAACCACGAATAATAGGAGTATTATCACCATCGAAATCATAGAATGAAAGCAATTCACGCATTTCCATTTCTACCAATTCCAACATTTCTTCGTCGTCTACCATATCGCACTTGTTCAAGAAAACAACCAATTTCGGAACGTTTACCTGACGAGCTAACAAGATATGTTCACGAGTCTGAGGCATAGGACCATCTGTTGCAGCACAAACGATGATAGCACCGTCCATCTGAGCAGCACCAGTAACCATGTTCTTAACGTAGTCAGCGTGACCCGGACAGTCTACGTGAGCGTAGTGACGGTTAGCTGTCTGATATTCTACGTGAGAAGTGTTAATAGTGATACCTCTTTCTTTTTCTTCAGGAGCGTTATCGATAGAATCGAATGAACGTAATTCTGAAAGACCTTTCTTTGCCAATACTGTTGTGATAGCAGCTGTCAAAGTTGTTTTACCGTGGTCAACGTGGCCGATAGTACCAATGTTAACGTGAGGTTTTTCCCTCTTAAAAGTTTCTTTTGCCATAATAAAAAATTTTTATAATTGAATATTTTACACACTTATAGAGCCGGTGACGAGATTTGAACTCGTGACCTC
>JAFYOM010000085.1 GCA_017560165.1 Parabacteroides sp. | reverse complement strand
TCATACATATTCAACGGTGCATTCTGAGAATAACGTAAGTTTTCTTCTGTATAAGTCTTGAAAACACCTAATGACAAAGCCTCTTCGTCACAATAACCAGTCCAAACCTGTTGTCCCTTTTCTCCATGAATAATTGCAGTACCTGTATCTTGACAGAAAGGAAGCACTCCTTTAGCTGCCACTTCAGCATTACGCAAGAATGTTAGTGCTACATATTTATCGTTATCACTTGCTTCAGGATCACTCAAAATCTTAGCGACCTGTTCGTTATGTGAACGACGAAGCATAAAAGAGACATCACGAAAGGCCGCATTAGCCATTGCAGTAAGTCCTTCTTTCGCCACTTTCAAAATCGGTGTTCCTTCAAATTCAGAAACCGAAACATAATCTTTTGTAAGCAGATAATACTCTGTTGTATCCGGTCCTAATGGGAACATCGGTTGATAATGAAACGGAGTTGTTGCCATAATATGTTGTATTTAATAGATTAAATTATTTGTTCTATCTTCAAACGATTTGGCAAACTTAACGAAAAATACCCGAATGGATTATACTTAAAGGTAAAATTTTAAGAATCTGCATTCATTATCTAAATTTCATCTTGAGAAAAATAACTCTTGACACAAGTTTATACCTTTTCTAGTAACTGTTCAAAACAAATAAAAAAACTTTTTATCTCTCGTTATATACATATTTATATATAGAGAATATCAAGACACAAATTCGTTCGGTCTAAATCCCTATTTTTATTGATTATTTCGACCATTCTACATAAATTTGTCAAAAGAATAAAAAAAATGAACAGACGACTATTTCTAGGAGGATTAATAGCTTTAAGCTGTCAAAGAGGATCATGGGAAGCAAATGCTTCATCTCCTATCCATCTACCATCTTTACAACCTGATCTAAGTAATTCAAAAGAGGAATTTGATGAAAATCTAATTATTCTACTTTCTGATACTCACTTCTTTCCAGAAGGTTATCCGAAAGAATGGTTCAATAAAATAGTTAAAGAAATTTTATCAAAGCGTCCTCTACCTCGTAATATCATCAGCTTAGGTGACTTAGCCTATCTTTATGGGCGTGAAGAGGATTACCGAGTAGCAAAAGAGATGTTTGAACCTCTTGAAAAAGCAGGAATCACTGTTACTCACGCCATGGGAAATCATGACAGACGAGATTATTTCTCCAAAATATTTCCAGAGAAAGCAGCTTTATCCCGTTGTACAGACCGTATGGTTTTTATCGTCGAAACACCCCGTGCTGACGTGATTGTATTAGATTCACTTCAACAAAGTGAGAATGAAAATGAATGGATTACACCAGGAATCATCGACGAATCACAACTCGAATGGTTAAAACAAACGTTACAACAATACAATAAACCCGTATTCATCGTAACTCACCACCCCTTAAACGAAGTTAAACTTAAAGATCATCTCTTTAATTGTCCGACTTGTTGCGGGTTTATTCATGGACATGACCATCGCTGGCGTCCCGGATGGGAACAACGTAATTGGAGAGCCCATGAAGTGATACGTACACTTTGTTTGCCTTCAACTGGTTATTGGGGAAATATTGGTTACGTATGTTTAAAATTAGAAGAAAAACATGCAACTGCCATCTTTGAACAACGAGACTTCTTTTTCCCAAAACCTCTGAAAGAAGGAGAAGAAAAACCTTTACAATGGAAACTGATTGAAGAAGATAGTAAAGGTTCACAGTGCAGTTTCTCTTATGAACGATCAATATAATTTCATGATAAAACTGATTCTTATTTGTATAGGTTGCCTATATTTAAACCTTACCAGTTATGCTCAAATCAGCTATGGTGGGCAACCTATACCTTTTATTCCAACAAAAGGGCAAGCGAAAGAGTGTTTCATTCAGATGCCCACTTTTGATTTAGAGGAACAACTTCGAATAGACTCACTAGAAGCAACAGATCTTCGTAACGGTTATCGCTTTGCTTATAAGTTCATGACGAATTATAATCCAAACAATTCCGGTATTCAATTTACGTTACCCGATAGAACAAAAGTTTGGAGACTTGGGATCTATTCTCCGAAAGCCTATTCTTTAAATGTAATGTTTAGCGAATATCATTTACCGGAAGGTGCACGTCTTTTTCTCTACAATGAAGATCAAACAGAAATTCTTGGTGCTTTCACTCATCAGAACAATTCAGAACTAGGATTATTACCTATCGCACCTATCATCGGTGATAAACTAATCATCGAATATCAAGAACCTGTTCATGTATCCTTCCCAGGGAAACTTACTTTAGGGGAAGTCAATCATGGATACCGACATTTTCGAGTTTCAGAACCACAGCCAGACCAATCAAGTTTCTGGTGCATGCCTCCTATCGCATGTTTTCAAGACACTACAATACATTACAATGAGATTGAGCGAAGTGTTGTTTTATTAATCATAAATGGTACGACTAGTTGTACCGGTACACTAGTAAATAATACGGCAAATGATGGTACTCCTTATATTTTAACAGCATCTCATTGTTTAAACAATCAATTTCAAATACAAAACCCCGATTATGAAGAAGTTGCAGGAAGTATAATTTGTTACTTCAACTACAATAGTCCTCAGTGTGCTCCAGTTGAACCCGGGCACATCAATCAAACATTAGCTTCTGCTCATTTTAGGGCCGCCAACGAGGCGACCGACTTTGCCCTTTTAGAATTATTAAGCAAACCTCCAACCGAATACAATGCCTATTATGCCGGCTGGAATGCACTAGACAAAGGGGATAATCCTTATATCTGTATTCATCACCCCAACGGATCTCCTAAACGCCTTATCAAAGCAGAAGGGGAAGTAGAACTCACCACCTATGTCATACAAGAAATAGGGTTTACCCCTAACAGCCATTGGAAAGTGGGACGTTGGGCTATTGGTTGTACAGCAGGAGGGTCATCAGGTTCCCCATTAATCGATGCTAACAACTACGTTATCGGAGGATTAACAGGAGGGGCTTCCTATTGTAGCACACCTATTAACGATTACTTTTTCTCTCTACAAAAGAGCTGGTCAACCCCAACAGACAGCAGTAAACAGCTTAAATATTGGCTAGATCCAATCGGGCATGATCTTCCTCCTATTTGTAAAGGATTAGATGTAAACCATCCAACTGCATCCATAGATATTTCTACTACAACTTCCTTTCAAATCTCTATAGATAGAGATCATAAAAAATTACATATCAAGCTTGGAGATTTTATAGAGTGTGCAACATTCATTTTAACCTCATTAGAAGGGAAAATAGTTAAACAATGTACTATAACCGAACAAGAAACAAGTATAAACGCCGGTCCTATTTCACCCGGAATTTATATTGCCCAAATTACCTATAACAACAAAATGGAAGCTCTAAAGGTTATATTTTGAGTAAAAAAGTATAAATCAAAAGATTTTGTCCTATCATATATTATAAAATAAAAAAAATAACGTATTTTTGCACCTTGATTAGGATGGCGACATATTAAAAGCAATAAACTAACAATTATTAATAAACTCACATCAAAATTATGAACAAAAAGTTTTTATTGCCATTTTTTGTATTGGCAGCACTTTTAACTTTTTCTTCTTGTTCTAACTTAAAACCGTTAGCAGAAGAGTACATCAAAGCAGAACCACAGCCATTAGAAGCTATTGGCGGTAAAGTTCCTGTAACAATTAATGCAACATTCCCAGCTAAATGGTTCAACAAAAAAGCTGTTGTAACTGTAACTCCTGTTCTTCGTTATGCAGGTGGAGAAGCATGGGGTACTTCTTACACTTATCAAGGTGAAAAAGTAAAAGGAAACAATCAAGTGATTCCTCAGAAAGAAGGTGCAAACGTAACAATGAAATCTTCTTTCGCTTACAAACCAGAAATGAAAAATTCTGAATTGTATTTGACTTTTGACGCTAAAATCAAAAACAAAACAGTAAAATTACCAGATGTAAAGATCGGTGAAGGCGTTATCGCAACTTCTGAATTGGTTGACGCTGCAACAGCTAACGCGGCTATCGCAGCTGATAAATTCCAACGTATCATCAAAGAAGCTCACGATGCTAACATCATGTTCTTAATTCACCAAGCAGAACTTCGTTCTAAAGAATTGAAGAAAGATGAAATCTCTGATTGGAAAAACTTGGTTAAGAATGCAGACGAAGCTCCTAACCAGAACGTAGCAATCGAAATTTCTGCTTATGCTTCTCCTGATGGTGGTGTTAAATACAACACTGGCTTGGCTGAAAGACGTGAAGGTAACACTAACAAATACTTAGCTAAAGAATTGAAAAAGATGAAGATTGATGTTCCAGTTGATGCTCGTTACACAGCTCAGGACTGGGAAGGTTTCCAAGAATTGGTATCTAAATCTAACATCCAAGACAAAGACTTAGTATTACGTGTTCTTTCTATGTACAAAGATCCAGAACAACGTGAACAAGAAATCAAAAACATCTCTTCTGTATTCAGCACATTAGCAGAAGAAATCTTACCTCAACTTCGTCGTTCTCGTTTGACTGCAAACATCGAAATCATCGGTAAATCAGACGAAGAAATCAGCGCATTAGCTAAGAGCAATCCTAAAGAATTGAACATCGAAGAAATTCTTTATGCTGCTACTTTGACAAACAACGACAACGAAAAGATGGCTATCTATACAAAAGCTTCTGAATTGTATCCTAACTGCTACCGTACTTGGAACAACATCGGTATGATGGCATTCCGTGCTGGTGATTTGAACAAAGCTGAACAAATGTTCAGCAAATCAAACTCAGTTAAAAACAATGCTGAAGCTAACATGAACTTAGGTTTGATCGCATTAACAAAAGGTGACCAAGCTAAAGCTCAACAATTGTTGGGTAACGCATCTGGTGTAGCTGAATTAGGTGAAGCTCTTGGTGTTCTTTACTTAGAACAAGGAGAATGGGCTAAAGCTGCTAACTCTTTCGGTTCTGTAAAATCTAACAATGCTGCATTGGCTCAGATTTTAACTAAAGATTACAGCAAAGCATCTCAGACTTTGAATGCAGTTACTAGACCTGATGCTACAACTTCTTACTTGAAAGCAATCGTTGCAGCTCGCACAAACGATGCTAACGGTGTAGTAAGCAACTTGAAAGCTGCTATCGCTGCAGATAAGTCTTTGGCAAAAGAAGCTGCTACAGACTTAGAATTTGCTAAATATGCAACTAACAGCGAATTTGCTTCATTAGTGAAGTAATTTATTTCTTCATAACATAAAAAAAGAGATGTGTTTATACGCATCTCTTTTTTATTCTCTTAAAAGTTCATTGTAACCGCATCACATTTATGCTTTAGTCAAAAATCTATGTAATTCTGACAAAAAGCAAAATAAATTCTCTGTTACATTATATATTTTTGGAAATTACAGAGATTATTAAGAAAAAATACACAAATACAAATGCAAAAACAAATGAAATCAGCGATTATC
>JAFYOM010000007.1 GCA_017560165.1 Parabacteroides sp. | reverse complement strand
CTTCTTTTAGCATAGATCCTGCTATACGTGCGGCATCTTCAACAAGCGCTACACAAGGACGTTTCTTATAATATTCTTTTGTTCGAGCCTCAGGTGTAGGGGTGGTAGATGCAGCATCTGTTGGAGCCAAGAGTTCACGGCATACGATTGAACCATTCTTTTCTTTGAACAGATTTGCCATTTTTTGAACTGCTTCATAATTTTTCTTGCGTGCTTCTTGATTGCTTGTGTCCGGTACCGGATATTTAAACCCGGCAAGAAGAGCCATTCCACTAACTGTTCCGCAAACTTCACGCATTCTACCCATTCCTCCCCCAAAAGAGACGGAGATATTTTTGGCTAGTTCTTGATCTAAGTCAAATAGATCAGCATAGGCCATAAAAACAGATTGTGAACAATTATATCCTGATTTGAAGTACTGAATCGCTTGGTTTACTCGCTCTTCTACATCGAACTCCTTCATAGATATCTTTCCGTTTTAAAATTCATAATCTACGCATGCTCTGTCTGCTTTAACCGGTCCGATGATATTTTTAGCAACGGCAATATGTTCCGGATGGTTGGCATACGTATTTACATCAGCTAAAGAATCTAGCTCTGTTGTTAAAATGATGTCCCATGTTTCTGCCGGATTTACATTGAAGTCCAAGCGAATCATACGCAAAACATCTATTTTATCAATTAAAGCCTCCAATGCTACTTTTATCTCTTGCATTTTAGCCTCTTTTGCTTCCGGAGTTTCAAACTCTTTCAGCTTAAACATGACGATGTGTCTAACCATAATATTTATTATACTTTAATTATATATCCCAATAAGAATCTTTATAACCTAAGAAATAAAGGATACCATCCAATCCGATGGTTGAAATGGATTGCTCAGCAGTTTCCTTTACTTTAGGCTTTGCATGGAAGGCAATACCTAAGCCTGCGATGTTGATCATAGGAAGGTCATTTGCACCATCACCAACGGCTACTGTCTGGCGGATGTCTACATTTTCTACCTGTGCAATCAAACGAAGAAGTTCAGCTTTACGTTTACCATCCACAATGTCTCCGACATGACGCCCTGTTAATTTTCCATCTTCAACTTCTAATTCATTGGCATAAACATAATCGATACCATATTTTTGTTTTAGATGGTTTCCGAAATAGGTGAATCCTCCGGAAAGAATTGCAATTTTAAAGCCTACCTTTTTCAAAATACGCATCAAACGGTCTACGCCTTCTGTGATAGGCAGATTCTCTGCAATCTCACGCATGACAGATACGTCCAAACCTTTTAATAAAGCACAACGTTGGCGGAAACTTTCGCAGAAATCAATTTCTCCGCGCATAGCTGACTCTGTAATTGCTTTAACTTGATCACCTACGCCTGCACGGATAGCCAATTCGTCAATCACCTCAGTTTGAATCAAAGTAGAATCCATATCGAAGCAAATCAAGCGACGCATACGGCGATACATACTTTCCTCCTGGAATGAAATGTCTATTTCTTGTTCGGCAGATAGTTTCATAAATTCTGCCTTCATCTGTTCTTTATCTTTAGGAGTTCCACGTACGGAAAATTCTACGCTGGCTTTAGGGATACGTGCATTTTTATCCAATGGAATACGACCTGTCAAACGTTTGATGTCGTCGATGTTCATGTCTTGCGAAGCGATAATACCGGTTACACCTGCAATCTGGCGAGCGGTCAGTTTACGTCCAAGAATGGTGATGATATATCTGTTTTTTCCTTGCATGGAAACCCATTCGCTATATTCTTTTTCAGTAATCGGATCGAAGCGAATATTGACACCTAATTCATTACTTTTAAATAAAAGTTCTTTTAGTAGATTTCCGGAAACAGCTTCATTTCCTTCAAAAAGGATACCTAATGAGAGGTTACTATGAATATTTACCAAACCAATATCTAAGATAGCAGCATTGTTTCGAGCCAAAATCTCACAAAACTCAGCTGTTACACCTGGTCGGTCTGTTCCGTTAATGTTTAGCAGTATAAGTTCATCTTTACGTTCCATGATATTATTATTTGTAAGACAAAGGTACATAAGTTTTTACCAAAAAGCGATGGTTTGATTGATGAATTGTAAAAATAATTACCTCCGATGTATTTTAAATTACATCGGAGGTAATTTGTGATTACATCGGATGTAGTTTTAGGTTAGAATAGATATGGGTTGAGTATGGTGAGGGATGTATTTTTGTAATGTATATGTTGCAAAACATATACATAATAGCTATATTTATGTAATAAAACATATAAAAATATTTGCTAAAGTGTAGAAAGTTGTTATAAAACTTGGAGAATAATCCTCTTTTGCCGTATATTTGTACCCGTTAAAAGCAAGATACGTGAATCCTTAGCGAAGGTAAACCTCTTGTTTTCCTGAAAATCAGGAGTCGGAACCAACTTAGTGATAAGGCCGTTCCGATTATGTTGAATGTAAAATAGATAATATGAAAGTAAGAGCTTATGTTCTCTTGTTTTTGGTAGGGTTGTTAGCAGCTTCTGCCGGAACAAAAGATGCAAAACCGACAGAAGGTATCAACCCTGGCGATCTTGCTCCGAGAATAGAGTTTTTAGAAAACGAAAACAATTTTAGTTTTCAAAACAGAAAAGGACGTTACACATTGCTTAATTTCTGGGCAGCTTACGATGCTGAATCGAGAGTTCGTAACGTACAATTATGGAATGAAGTAAACAAGTTGAGTTCAGACAGAATTGCGATGTATTCGATCTCTTTTGACGAAAAGAAATCCATTTTCACTGAGACTATCAAAGCTGATAAGTTGGAAGGTACGAAGCAATTTCATGAAACACTTGGAAAAAAATCAGATCTGTTTGGCAAATATCATCTACAAAAAGGATTTAGAAACTTCCTTATAGACGAAAACGGTGTGATTATTGCCACAAACGTAACCACCAAAGATCTGAAAGCATTAGAAAGAATTTAATTTGAAATTTCTATTAAACAAAAGAAGAGGATATCTAAACGGGTATCCTCTTCTTGTATTATAATATAGTATGTTATTTTCTAGAACAATAATCTAAATTATTTTGAGCCTTTTTATGCCCTTGCTCTGCCGCTTTTCGATACCATTTAATCGCTTCTGCATAATCCTGAGGAACTCCTTGACCGGACTCATAACAAACGCCTAAATTATTTTGGGCTGAAGCATATCCTTGCTCTGCCGCTTCTCGGTACCATTTAATGGCTTCAGTAAAATCTTCAGGTACTCCTTGAGCATATTGATAACAATATCCTAAAGAAAACTGAGCACTTGCCAATCCTTGAACAGCTGCTTCTTGGTACCACTTAACGGCTTCTGCATAATCTTGAGGAACTCCTTCACCATACTCATAACAATAACCTAAATTACATTGAGCACCGGCATGTCCCAAATCCGCAGCTTTTCGGTACCACTTAGCGGCTTCAACATAATTTTCTTCGTTTTCAAAAGATTCTCCTTTCTGAAACATTGATTCAGCACCCTCATTTGTAAACTCCATAACTATAGTATAACTTTTCTTTAAAAGTTTGATTCTCTTATAAATAGTATAATATATCAAAAACAAAGATAGAATGAATATTTTAATTGTTACTATTTTTTTATTTTGTTTGTTAAGAAGAAACGATATATTTTTGTATTTACTAATAGTATCTTATTTGCAGTGAAATATAAATGAAAGCACGTATATTCTCATATTTTGTTTTAACGATTATAGGTAGTGTGTGGATCTCTCTTTCGGCACAGGAGCGTAATTTTAAAGGAGATCATAAAATCTATTTGTCACGTATAGAGGAACAGATAAAGTCTTTTTATGATGTCACCATAGAATGTGTGACAGATGTTGAGAACCAAAGCCTTTTGATAGAGAATATGAAAAACGAAATTCTGACCGCTTCTTGTGTGTGTATTCCTGACTTTATGAATTATTCTGATGCGGATGGGATGTATAGTTATGAGAACTATCTGGCTCATTTTATGCGTCAATATAGTTCATTGTTGAAGACTTCTACAATGTTGGAATTTCGTCAAGAAGATTTAAAGATCGAAAAAGCTGTTTATACAGAAGATGAACAAGGTGTACAGTTTAATGTAAGTTTTAATAATATCTTAGCAGATAATGAAAGTGAAAAAATTTTATACACTTCTCGATCACAAGCAGTAATAGTGTTTCCTAAAATACATCAATTATTAAATAGAAAAATTCGCCAAATCTCCTCATGGAATAGAGGAGGTGCTAAAGCACTAAATACTCAAACAAAAGAGGTAAAAACAGAGGATACAGAATCTATATATCAGAAAGGTCTCTCTTTTTATAATGAGAAGAATTACGTTGAAGCTGTTAAGTGGTATCGAAAAGCAGCTGACCAAGGACATGCCGGAGCTCAATTTGCTTTAAGTGATTGTCTCTTTTATGGAAGAGGTATTACTAAAAATGAAGAGGAAGCTATTAAATGGTTAAGGATTTCTGCAGATCAAGGGTATGCTATT
>JAFYOM010000084.1 GCA_017560165.1 Parabacteroides sp. | reverse complement strand
GTCATGTCTACTATCATCAAGACTGTCAAAGGATTAACACGGAAGGCACCTTGTCTATACCTCTCCGAACCTCCTGGAGAGGAGTTGGATCTTGCAGGGCAATTACCCAAAAGCGAGAGAGTTGAGCTGCTCCAGTGCAGGGACGTTGTGGACATAGGTCTTACACCAAACCTGGCCAGGGCTTAGTGGAAAACCTACGTTCACAAAGATCTTATGGTGGAAATGCATGTGACAGTTTCATCACGGCAGAATTCCATCAAAGTGTATTTTTGTCTTATTTCAGCTACTGAGATGATATTTGGTCAACCTCATGCTCCGACGAATGATCAAATTCAGAGATACATTGATCATATTTATGAACAGATGGCAATTGCTTGTAATGTGCTAATGACGTAGCAGTATGATATTAAGGATAAGAAGTTCCCGAATATTACAAGGCAAACAAAAGGTAAGCTATTTCAGCCATTTTTATTCTAGAGCTCTTAATCGAAACAACCCAAACATTCGCCTTTGCGAAAAGGAATCTTAAATGTGTGGATAATTTATATCATTACGTGTTTGATGACATTCCGAGATTCCAATGCTTGGATGAGTGTTTTATTTTTGATTTGATGTGTACATTATTTGAACGATATTAATTATTAGACTTCCTTTACTATGAGAGTTGTATTCGATTCGATTTGTATGGGAAAAAGAACATGGCAGCCGTATATTTGTAATTCATATGTCAGTTCTAGATCATAGCTTCTAGAATCCCGCAACTACAAGTCAATTATCTTCTACAACTTAGCAAAGAAGAGTTAGAAACTATGGATGAGGGGATTAATTATTACGTCAATAGGGAGAGAATAAGTGAGTGTGAGTTTGGTGACAGCAACTTCCTTGACGAGCTAAAAACTGCATATGCCATCTTCCTTGAGAATACAAGTAGAAAAGGAAAGATTCGCGAGTTTAAGAATGCCATTAAGAAGCGCTGGGAAACTGTCCAAGTAGGTGTGCTTCTCCTTTGTTAAGTGTAGAAGTATACAAAGGAAAGAAGAAAGAATAGGCAACGAATAGAGACTGATAATCCACCCCTTATTAACCTGACCTTTAATACCTCTTTATTGTCATCTACAAGTACTGATCATCAGACATTGGAGGAAGAAGGTAATGATGATAATATCGATGAGATCCAAGTTTATGAAGAAGACAGTCGAATTGAGATGTTATCCGATATTGTCCAGGAATTGGAGAGTAGTCTTATGTTGACTGAAGGAGCGAGTATTCCAGATGTTGAGATGACCCAGCAAAATGCCAGTGAAGAACAACATGAACAAGGAATATCTTCTACAAGAAATAACAAGACCGGTGATGACGAGTATTGTGACGAGGCCGAAAGGAAAGAAAAGTTACGGAGGCAAAAGGTACGTCGGAAAAAAGCATCTGTAATTTATCAAAATCGACAAGCATATGTTCAGCGCACAAGTTCTTCAGTTGGTATTCAACAACAGAATGAAGTTGATACTCTACCTCAGAATGAAATAGTACCACCCAAAACGAAAAGGAAGAAACGAAACAACATTGGATTCATCTCTGGTATTCCATTACTTGATTCTAAGCGGCAATGTCATGGAAGAGATGGACATCATGATCATAGTAAAAGAGTATCTGAAAGAAACAAGAAAAAAACACGTAAATTAGATAATTGCCTCTCAAATTGATGATTAATCTCCTATAGATAAACATTTGTTTGTTAATTACATACTGTTTTGAGTACGCTTCTTGATTGAAATGAACAAGCCATCATTAGGATGCTCCTGGAATTGGTACAGGTTAATGCCCATATCACTCAAACCAACAAAGGACTTGTTGCCATACCAATACGCAAAGCACCCAACATTCAGTCTGTATAACGACACGAGGTGAACTGAGTTACATTCCTCCAACCAATTGTTGTCAACAACAAGGGAATGTGAAGTATATACTTCGGTGTCACAGGAACGAGTTTTGATTGGATTACAGAGCGCTACGACGTAGTGTGATTCTCCATACGTACACACAGCATATGCACGAATGATGTAATACGTAATAGTCTCATCAGAGTTATAAACCCACCCGAGATTCCTTTGGTGGTCAATAATCCACTGATTTGCCTTGGATGCAGATGAAGGGGGATTGAGAGAGGTGTATGTCTTAGAAGCCCATGTGAGAGAGGAATAGTACGTTTGATCCCAGGTCATATCATCAACACATTCTAACCATCTCTCATTTTCCTTCTTCCACTCTTCACAAGCTTGTTCGGAGATCTGAAGACGTTCTGAAAAGGTCATCCGCAATTTGTTGGTATCCAGTGATTGGAAAAAATCATCAATGAGAGAATACCACCATTTCCCCTCTTTGCGAAGTCTCTTCTCAGAAATACGCATCATTTTCATAGCGTTTTTCTCACCCTTCGTTCCGGTAAATCGAGCTTCATCAATAGTTTGACGCAATTTAGCTTCATCCACTGTCTGTTCATCCCATACTACAAATCAGTCACGCAGCAATAAATATACCCTTGTCATATCGATAGTCGTATGAAGAGTAATTCAGAAAACAACGAAGATCCTTCTTCCTCACACGAATAATCTAAAATTGAGAAGAAAGCAGATCAAATACTCCGAAATGCCGACATTCATTTCCTACACTGCTGATATGACCTATCGATTATCCATACAAATAGCTAGTTACGATATGATATTGGAAGGTGATAGAAATTTGAGTCCGAAAAACACTAGATCATTAATCATTATCAGAATATACCTTCGGATCCTATGATTTACAAATAAATAATAAATCCTACCACTTCCGGTACACAACTTGTACCAAAATCATAAATCACAAATTTTCCTCTACATCATTACAATTAGGAAAGTAGCTCAACCCGTTCAATAGTAGTCTCTTAATCATATTACAATCATATCTGCTACAAGTCATGTCCATGTAAACATACCTACTCTTGCTCTCTATATCGTTTAACGGATGGAAGTTGTACACAAGATTCAGTTGAAACACCTGGACAGTCAAGATCAAAGATCATCATTACTTTTCGCAGTCATTCTTCCAGAAGAACTGATATCCGATGTGCACTCTCTAGGACAATCATGGAAAGAAATGGCATACTCAGGACATTCCTCATCTTGGCTATTCCCAACTGTACTGGATACCACATAACATGTATGGCCATTTCTAACAAGTAGATATAAGTCAGAGAGGACGTACGGCATACATTCCAAATCCTTTGGTAAAGGGTCATTATCAATGCCCATTTCAAATAACCCCAATCAGCCAAATCAGGAAAAATAAAATGACAAGAAAATCTGTTCCGTTGAAACTCCTTTTGTTTTGCCGCCAAAATCCTGGAATCATTTTAGTACTTTCATTCTCTTCATGCAGTTACTATACGAAATTGACATAAAACATGGACAAAGAGGTTCATTGGGAAATGCCGCCATGGGATGTGCTTTTGCAATCCTTCCTATCAAGCTTAATTTGTAATAAAATTACTGCTGATAATGAAACAATCATTAACAAAGTGCTCATTAGCCCATTATTTGACAAAGAACTATCTAGTGAGTAGCATGGTAAGTATATCCATATTGGAGTAGAAATCCACAGTCGATATGGTCAGCACCTGGGATGTTGATTGTTAATGCAGTACTTCATTGCTTAGTAATCGAACCATTTTTCAGTTATGATATGATATGTATGATGGTGAAGTTGTTTACTAATAATGTCTGATCGCCAAATCACCATGAAGTCATACAATGAAAAAAGTAATACTACTGAACTTTGTATGGAGTTTTAAGTCATTCAATAGTTTTCTGAATCCCAAAGCTGACATGTTAAACTCACCATGAACTCCGCTTTTCATATTTCTTATTTATATCAGTTTAATTCTGGTTGTTATACTCGGAATAACCAATATGTAAGTGGTTCTCAAAACTCGATTCACATGACATGTCTTAAGGTAGATATGAACATCTATTCACAGTGGTGTGTGTCTAACGAATCCAGATGAGGGCTCAATTAGTAGAATAATGGGTATTTTTCTGTTTTATGACCATGGAGACATCATATGAACATTTCGAATGGCTTGTCCTGTTATAGATGGACATATTAAGTATATGCGATATTTAAATATGTCTTGAAGATGGTAATTCGCAATCTCGTTTGTACAACCAAATACCAATCTTTCTTGTGAAATTTTATATGTAGTTTGGTAATATCATTCTATATGTCGAATATCGATTTTTTGAAACATTGGGAAAATCAGCAATCTCTAGAAACTATGTGAAAGTTTGCCTATGAGTTCCTCATGGGGTCCTGATAACTATGTGTGTAATATATAAAACAAAGATATTTATTAACGAATATCCGCATAACTCGGGTATTGTGATATATTAAATAGCTTGTTAAATGTGATGGAATTGTAGTGAAAGAGTGCAAATG
>JAFYOM010000083.1 GCA_017560165.1 Parabacteroides sp. | reverse complement strand
TTTCAAAGATGCACTCTTGTGTGAATCACCACAAGAAACCATACCCATAGCTACAATTGCAGTAGCAACTAATACACTAATCTTTTTCATTTTTTTGTTTTTCTATTTAACAATTTCTAATAATTCAACATCAAAAATCAATGTGCTGTTCGGTTCAATTACATCACCTGCACCCTGTTCTCCGTAAGCCAATTCAGCCGGAATGAAAAGACGCCATTTTGAACCTACAGACATCAACTGCAAAGCTTCTACCCAACCCGGGATTACTTGTGACACTCCGAAAACAGCAGGTTGACCACGCTGTACAGAACTGTCGAACACTGTACCATTAATCAATGTACCATGATAATGACATTTTACTTTATCCTGTGCTGTTGGTTTTACACCTTCACCGTTTTGCAATACCTGATACTGCAAACCGCTCGCCAACGTAACTACACCCGCTTTTTCTTTATTGATTGCCAAGAATTCCTCACCGGCGTTCTTATTCAATTCCAAGTTCTGTTTCTGAAGATTCATAAAATACTCATTGATTACCTGCTTTGCTTCATCATAGCTGATAGCCGGCTGAGCACCACTCAATACATCATTTAAACCCTTTACAAAATCTTCAACCTGAAGGTTGTTAATACCTGAATTTTGGAAATTATTTCCAATGCTTAAACCCAGTGCGTAACTAATTTTATCCATTCTTTTTTCTTTTCTTCTAATAATGAGCCACAAAAGTAATGCTTTTAACTACATAAATAACAAAAACAACACTTTTTCACTTTTTTATTCCCTTTATTCCTTCTTTAAAAGAGATTATTCAGACAAAATAGAAACAAATATATCCGAATAAATGTTGTCTTTCTTAATTTTTTCATCCGATTGAAACACTTCAAATATAAATTTATGTAACTTTGTTACTTGTTCTAATCTATTTTAGTCATTTATAAGTTTTTTTGTTAACATATTAAATTCAAAAAACAATGAAAAAAAAATTATTTGCTCTACTTATTGTATGCTTCCATTTGGTAAGTATATCTGTTTTTGCGCAAACAAACTATCCGATTCCTCAAAATCCGGATACATTACGCATTTTAGGTATTGGTAACAGCTTCACAGATGATGGCATGATGTATCTTCCGGAATTGTTAGAAGCTGCCGGTATTAAAAATGTAATTTTAGGCCGCCTATACATTGGAGGTTGTTCATTAGAAGGCCATTGCATCCAAGATCAGAAAGCTCCAAACGAAGGCCAATACGTCTATTACAAATCAACAGAAAACAAATGGGAACCTGGAATAAAAGGTACTCATCTCCATGCCGGCATCGAAGATGAAAAATGGGATATCATCGTATTGCAACAACAATCCGGTAAATCAGGTTGGTATTTGACTTATCAACCTTGGTTGACTCAATTAATCGAAATTGTTCGTATGCACAGTACTAACGCAGGTGCATGTATCGCTTGGCAACAAACATGGTCATACGCTAAAACAAGTAAACATGGTGAATTCAGCCGCTATGCAAAAAATGGTCAGATGATGTATGAATCCATCGTTAACTGTAACAAACAATTGATGGAAGATTCTCAAATCAATGTAATCATCCCTTCCGGAACAACCGTTCAGAACTTACGTCAAACAGCTTTATGTGACTCATTGGAATTTACCCGTGATGGTTTCCACTTGGATTACAAAATGGGACGTTATGCTGCAGCTTGTACTTGGTTCCAGGCATTGGTTGCTCCATCATTGAAGACTACTTTAGCTGGAAATCCTTGTCGTTTAGCAGATACTAAATATCCATTAACAGATGAAGAAGCTTTAGCTTGTCAATTAGCTGCAAGAAGAGCTTGCGCAAGATTATTTGAAATTACTGTTGATAAATAAGAATCTCCTTTTCAACAAATAACCAAAAAAGGGAAGTTGAACTAGTTCAACTTCCCTTTTTCTTTATCTAATTAGTTTTAATCAATGGATCATATAAGGCATACGAGCAATTATACCCGACTGATTTTCTGCCTGTTTCATTGCAGAATAGATCTTATATTGTTCCTCACCAATAACAGACTTAACAATAGAGATCTTCATATCTTCCAACTGTTTTTCCATCAACTTTGAAAAGAAGTCTTTAGGACCTCCAGTCTCCTTAATTGAATACTCTGTCAAATTAGCTAAAACTGCAGCCTCTTTAATCGCATCATCCAAACCTCCTAATTGATCCACCAAGCCTATTTTCAAAGCCTGTTCACCAGTCCACACACGACCCTGTCCGATTGAATCAATGGCAGCCTTAGTTGTACCACGACCATCTGCACAACGAGTTAAAAACAGATCATAAGTCTGTTCTACACTTCGTTGAATCAAAGCCTTCTCATCTTCACGCATCGGACGGCTAAAATCTCCTAAATCGGCATACTTGTTTGTCTTTACCATATCTGTAGAAAGACCAATCTTTTCAAGCGCTCCGGTTAAATTACGAACAACACCAAATACACCAATTGAACCGGTTAACGTAGTATGTTCTGCAAAAATTTTATTGGCAGCACATGAAATATAATAACCTCCGGAAGCAGCATAGTCACTCATAGAAACTACAATTGGTTTAACTGCTTTCAAATCTACTACTGCCTTCCAAATCTGTTCTGAAATATACGCACTACCACCTGGAGAATTAACACGTAACACAACAGCCTTCACATCTTCGTCATGTTGTAATTTACGTAATTCTTTAGCGATATCTTCAGTGATAACTGAAGCATTTGACATAGGTGATTCACTTTCCAAGATTTCACCTTCAGCATAAAGGACTGCGATTTGATCATCAGATTCTTTTTCTTTCACTGAAATAGAAGCCACCTTATTAACATCGGCAGCAATCAGCTTTTCACTTAACTTCTGTCCGGCTAATTTCTTCACGCAATTTTCAGCTTCATAGCGATAACAAAGTGCATCTGCCAACTTATATTCAACCATATTAGTAGCCTGACCATATGCTAGACCTTCGTTTAAGAAACGATTCAACTCTTCAGAAGAAACTTGACGGCTTTTTTCAATAGCAGAGGTCATGTTACCCCAAATACTATTCAAGAAAGAGGTTAACTGTTCTCGATTTGCTTCACTAAATTTTTTCAAGAAGAAAGGTTCTACAGCACTTTTATAAGTACCTACTTTAAAAATATAATGCTCAATTCCTAACTTTTCTGCCAATCCTGTATAGAACAAACCTTGTGAAGATAAACCTATAAGAGAAATAGAACCTAGAGGATTCAAGAATACAGAATCGGCTACACTACAAATGTAATAAGCATTCTGTGTATAATTGTCTCCATAAGAAACAATAAACTTTCCACTTGATTTAAAATCTTCCAATTCTCGACGAATCGCCTCTGCAGAAGCATACAAAGTTGAAAGGTTACCGGCCTCCAAATAAATACCCTTGATTTGTTCATTATTTTTAGCACGGCGGATAGCTTTGATAACGGTAGGTAATGCCATTTGTGTATTTTCCTCTCCCATCAACTCCGAAAAAGGATTTTCATTAATCTGCTCAACTACTTCTCCATTCAAAGAAAGTTTAAAAACACTATTTTCTTTTGGTTGATATTCAGAGGAACCTCCCATAGTGGCAGTTATACCTATTATGAAGAAAAAAGAAGCAATCATAACGACTGCTAACGCAATCAACACCCCCAATGTTGACGCAAAAACTGTTTTAAAGAATTGTTTCATACCTATTTATTTTATTATTCTCCAAATTTTAAGGGCGCAAAGGAATAGATAATTTTCTATTCCACAAAATAATGAGTACAATTCTTTTTAGGATTCAAACTTTACCTAAAAATTCATCCACTGTATAATTCAAAAAACGATTAAAAGGATACAACAATTTAAAATCGGCAACCACTTTGTCCATCCAATCAGAAGAATAGAAAAAAGAATCCGGTTTATAGGATACTACACAGAAATCTTTATGACGTAAAATTTCTCCATATTTAAAGTCAGAAGGATATCCCACAGGCATACGTTTCAAAACCTCTCCTTCCATTGTTGGATAAGTAGCTTTAAAGTCAGGTTCTTTCATTATCTCAACCAGTTCCTCTATATTCTCATAAATATCTTTACGAAGCATCTTCAATAAGGCAGGAGGCGGACACCAAACACCACCGGATAGCAAACAACCATCCGGTTCTAAATGAATATAATATCCGGCTCGTTCACTTCCTCGTCCACCGCAAGAAGCGATATACGCTGCAAAATGACATTTATAAGGTGTCTTATCCGGAGAAAAGCGAATATCTCGATAGATACGGAAAAGACAATCTTTCGCATCCAACCCAACCACCTCAAAATCAAACAATCCTATCCGATGAATTAATTCTTGTACCTCATCAATAAATCCTTGACGAAGAATATCATAACGAGCTTTGTTCGCTTGAAACCATTCTCTATTATTATTAACTCGTAATTCTTTTAAGAACTGGATTATCTGTTCATTCATACGCTTGTGCCAAATTTGTTTTTCTCTTTATATTTTTAGGATGTCGAAATGTAATCGGTACCGTATATTTTACATCAACAGCTATACCTTTTTGTTTTCCGGGAGACCAACGTGGCATATTTTGAAGAATCCGAACAGCCTCTGCATCCAAGCTAGGATCAACTCCCCGAAGTATCTCTACATTTGAAATAGCCCCATTAGCTCCAACAATAAAAGAACAGGTCACACGTCCCTCAGCCCCACCAATTATTGCCGCTTCCGGATATTTAATATTTTCGGCCAAATAACGTATCAATGCTTTCACACCTCCGGGGAATTCCGGCATTTCTTGTACGACAGTAAAAATAGGGACTTTAGAGACAAACTCTTTTCGATTCTTATCCATTGTTTTCTCAGGAACAGCAAATAAATGAACCAATCGATTAGCTTTCTCTTCAAATAAAGCATGATTATTAAAAACCTCATTCACAGAGTTCCCGTAAAACGAGCCAATGTATCTATATTACTAACTATAAGCAAAATAGTAATCAATGGAACAAAAATCAGATATTTCATTCGTTCCATTCTTGGAGTACGCTTCTTATTCATCATTTGAATACGGTTCTTCAAATGAGACATATTAAAGTTATTGGACAAATAGGTAACAACTCTATCTACATGAG
>JAFYOM010000082.1 GCA_017560165.1 Parabacteroides sp. | reverse complement strand
TTATGCATAGATGCTAAGAATATTAGATAGCTCGTATCCTTTGTATATTCATCACTAGCTCCTTTCAATAATTGATATGCACATGTTCCACTTAACCATTTCTGCGAACCTTTATATTTTAATTGTTGTAGGATGCGGATTGTTGAATCAAATACTTTATACTCAACTCGCCCCTTTGTATCCGCGTCTTTAGCCCAGAAATCAAATAATTGAAACATTCCAGCAGTATATGACCATCCAATTTCCATATCAGCAATCAAGGTACTGATACGACTGCATATAGTTTTACGCGAGATATCTTTATCTGCAAGTTTAACAGTGTTCGGAAGGGCATAGCTAATTCCATTCAAATATTGATCATATTCCTCCATAGTTTTGATCATATTCGCTTCTGCCTCCTCTGCATCTACGATACTCATTTGTTCAACTTCTTTTTCATAATTCTCTACCTCATGATCCAGTTTGTCTTGGATTTCTTGGGGGCTTAATGCATTTAAATCTTCTCTTGTAATCATACTAAAAATATTGCTATAGTTATAATAATTAATAATATTGCTAATAATATACAAAACTTCTTGGTGTAATTTACACATTTATCAAAGTATATAGGCTTCATAATAAATAGATAATTATTATTCCCTAAGTCTTGAATATCAAATGTGATTATATCGAATAAATTTGATGTTTGTATAAACTTTTCTGCTATAATCATCCGAGTCATAATCCAATGTTTAATAAAGGTATCATTTGTTAAACCATGAACATCATATTCATATGATGCATTACTCGGATCATATTGCCCATTACTTATGTATGGATTTATCACGGAATATAATCGTCCCAACCAATCCATTCGAAACCTCGACCCGTATAAATCAGATAAATTCTCTAATAGATTTTCCTCCTTATATACCTTCATAAGTATTCTGGTATACTTTAGGTTAAGATATAAATATTTAATAAACCTGTTAATTATCATGTCTTATAGTATTATTTTCAATGTATAAAATAATCGATATGATGAATAACTTTACAACTTACATCAAGGAAGGTCGAGAAAGGTCTAATTATAATTCCGAACATCTGTTAAGAGCTGAGATCAACAGATATCTCGAAAAAGTCAATAAAATTATTCCGAAGCATATCAAAGATGTGATATACCTTACACAGAAGTATAATCTTGTCGCTGCGGAGGATATTAAGATTATCAAAAATTCCAATAAAAGCAAATTTAAAGAATTATCAGATGTATATAATATCCCATTAGATATAGTTGAGTATTTGTGGAAACAATTAAAGGAGATGAAAAATAATATTAAAATGCTCCCACAATTCCAATCTAAGACTGAACGCGAGTCTATCATGTTAGGTAAATTGTCGGTAGACGATTTAACTATCGATTTATCATCAAATGCAGGACGCAATGCTGCAACTAAAATGTATATGCCGGTTGTGTATAAAATTGTTAATCAATATGTTGGAGCATCTAAATTAAGTCGTCAAGAGTTAATGTCGGCTGCGTTAGAAGGTTTCACTGATGCCATCAATAATTGGAAACACGTTAAACAGAAATCTATCCCATTTAAATCATACATGTCGTATCGAGTTCAACAGCAAATATTACATGATATCAATAAATATTCTCATACATTATCTTTACCTAACTTAACCAAAACTGCGCTTAATAATGATATTGATGCGATGTCAATAGACGCTATGTTAGGAGATAACGATAAAGATATGTCTGATAAAATCTCTAAATTAGGTATGGTTGATGCAGACATATTTTTAGATAAGGATGAAGAAAAGAATTGGAAATTCTTATATACATTATTAGAGCAGAATTTCAAACAGCGCGATGTAAATGTATTTTATAGATATTTTGGATTAAATGGTTGTAAACGCGAAAAATCTAAAGACATAGCGAAGAGTCTTGGTTTAAGTGAGGGTGCGATTAGGAATGTCGTCATTAATAAGATGATTTCATTTTTAAAGAATAATAGACAAGCCATGGAGGTCTTAATGAAATTACAAGATATATATAATGAATCTTTAATGGTTGAGTTAGTTGGATGTAGCCGAGAGGAGATTATGGAAGTACTCATAAATGATGATACATTTATCTTGTTAGAAGAACTAAATAGATGGCGGAATAAATCAGACTTTGAGAAGATGATTAAATTAGCATTATCTGAGTTAAATAACGATAAAGATCTCATTATTGAATTATTAGATAATGATTTTGAATATCTTGATTCAAACTATAAAAAGAATCGTCATATAATCTTAAAATTCCTCTCGATCATGTATCCAACAGAATCTTTTATTCGAGCAACTGATATCGATATATTAGAAAAAATGATTGAATTACATGAGTATTGGAAAAAATATAATATGAAATCATGAATAATATAATTGAATTTTACAAAAGATATGTACATATCATCGTTGGAGTATTATTTGTACTATTTATCGGGAAATCGTGTAGTAAATGCTCAGATGAACGTCGATATCAATTTAATATGAGAAATTATATAACTCGAATAGATTCTCTTAATAAAGTCCAGGTATCGAAAACTGATACTATTAACATGTTACACGATTCTCTTAGTATATATAAACTTGAACTAAATAATCTTGAGAAAAAAGTAAATGAATTGAGCGCAGATAAAAAACATTTACAAAAGTCTCAATATTCATTAATCCAATCTAATAGAATATTAATTAGAGATAAAAATAAAGAACAAAATTGAAATGAAAAGTTTAACAGATTTTTTGATAGAAAGTTTGAATATTCAAATCACTGAAAATACAGATCAGATTAATTCAGAAAAAACCTTTAAAGAATATGCACATAAAAAATTTAAAGCTGCATTCGGTGATAAATATGACGAAGAACAAGCCAACAAAGTTATTGATGGTATTTTAAATGACTATAAAGAACAGGCTGAAGCAGGAGAGTGGGGAGAATTGGTAGGGGTTTTGAACAAATCATTTGCTAATTAAATATATAGATATGAGAAATAAATTTAGTGAATTAATTGCCCAGGGAGTCGCCACATTTGAATATACTCCTATTGGTAAAGAGATACCGGAACAAGACCCTATCTGTAGACACTATAACAATATATTCGCTCTCCCAACTAACACCCACATGAGTATGATGGAGGACGGAACACGAGTTATCACAGGTAGTATGATTCGGAATAAACGAGACTGGGGAGACTTTTTATGTGGATGTATGACTTATAGATTATCATTTGAAATATCAGGTTTCTACTCGGTAAATCATATGCTGGATGCATATGGATTGTGTGGAAGATATGGAGAGTTAAATGGTGATGTGGTATATTTTGTCGAACCTTGCACTCCTGGACAACGGGAATGTCCATGCCCCGGTGTATGTCATGCAACGACTAATGAATCACGAATCCCTCGAAGACTAGAAGAATTTGGTCTTTCTAAGAATGATTTTAAAGGAAATGTAGAAGATGTATTGAAACATTTAAATGAAAATCATGAGGGTGATTGGTTTAAATTTGACGACTGTTTTATATGTTATACAAAAGATAATTTAATCAAAGTTATATGACAATAGAAGAATTATTTGGTACTTTACAACAGTCTGTTGTAGGAGCTTGGAGGAAACATTTGAAAACCGATAAATATTCAGCTCATGAGGCGTTGGATGAATTTTATAAGGAAATGCCGGAATTGGTAGATGAGTTGATTGAGACTTGGATGGGTATAAATGGTAAAGTAGAAAATTACGAGAATATCCTAGATTCTAAAGAACTAACATCTATCGAATATTTAGAAGAATTACGAAACATTGTAAAAGGTGGGTATGAATTATTCGAAGATTCGGAAATGATCTCTAAATTAGATGATATCATGTCTCAAATCGACTCAACTTTATATAAATTGAAAGAATTAAAAGAATCTAAACGTAGAATGAAAACTTTAAATGAGTATATTAAAGAATCTTTAAATACTGTAAATGAATCTTCCAACTGGTTATGTCTAGTATCAGATCATTTTGACCCAGATACGTTATATATTGTATCTGGAGATACTGATGATTTTGAAGAACGGCTCGAAGATACGGATTTTCATTACGATTGGATAGACCCTAAATCTAAACTCATAACCATATCTTGGAATGATGAATCAATATATAGCTCAAAGGTGCCTGGGCGTGACCTCAATGATGCTAAAAAATTGGACCTCAAACATATACAACAACAATTAGATGAGCAAAAAAGTAGTATCGAAAAAGATCATTATGCTTATATTCATAGTAATATTTTTGGTTCTGAGAATGAATGGGATGGTGATTTTGTAGTAAATTATTCAGCTGAAGATTATCTAAATTGTTTCATCGAAATTATCCAAGACTCATATGTCGATGGTGATTCTAGATATTGTTATGCACTAGTAGATATTAAACGTAAGCAAACATTGTTGGGTGGAAATGGTGGAATAGAATTTATAGATGCTCAGGATTTTATCGATAGCTATCTTTAATAAACAAGTATATAAAAATGAAAACATTACAAAAATTTTTAACCGAATCGATGCAAATTAAC
>JAFYOM010000081.1 GCA_017560165.1 Parabacteroides sp. | reverse complement strand
GGTTTTGGTCAAGCGGCTGGACAAATTTCGATGGAGACCCTCTACCAGATAAATGGATACTATGTGACCAAGAAACTTTAGAAGATTTCGCTCGGGTGAATAACTCACCAAATTCATACGATAGATCTAGTTGGAAAAAAGCTACACAAATAGAGCTTATACGAAGGTTCGGAAATTAAATATCAACTTATGAGTATATTGGACATCGATAACCTGGTAAATGATAACACATTTTTTATAGAACGTTGGTTAAAAGAAAATTGTGAAATTGACGGTACATATATTATAAAGAATAATGAGGTGATAATATCGGGGACTATAGTTATAACTAATTATGGAATTACCACCATCCCCATACAATTCAAAACAGTTACAGAAACATTCGATTGTAACGGATGTGTATATCTAACATCTTTAAAGGGATGTCCAGAGGAAGTTGGTGGAGATTTTTATTGTTATGGGTGTACTTCTTTAACTACACTTGAAGGTGCTCCTAGAGAAGTTGGTGGGTGGTTTAGTTGTAGTTACTGCTTTAATTTACAATATTTCGGAACAAATATTAAAGCTCGCAATTTTGATTGTCGTGATTGTTTTGATTTAAAATCTTTAGACGGTTGCCCAGAAGAGACCGTTGAGTTTGATTGTAGCGGATGCGTATCTATTCGTTCGATTAAGGGACCCAAAATTGTAAATGGATCATTAAATTTATGTGGTTGTCATAATGTATGTTCATCAGAGGATATGCCTATTGTACGTAAACATATCCTCGATGAATTTTCTGGGATCCAATCAATATAAATAATCTTCTATTGACTTATTGTTTGTATAACATTTTATCCAATCGGATAGCGATTCTTTGATTTGTTTCAATTTTGAATCCAACCAATGCATTATTTCACCGATTCCCTTACCAGCATATACCGATTCATTGTTAGAAAAATGTTCTTTTAAAAATTCGATATAGTTTTCTCCACAAAAGAAATATGTTTTAGCACCAAAATCAATATGTGCATCTTTCATCTGCTTCAATACTTCTTCTGTCCACTCTTTTCTTTCATCGACACTCGCATCATTCAAAGTAACATTATAAGGATCAATCACATCATCTAATTTAAGTAGATGATGTTTCGCAGATAAGATATATATATGATCAGGGTTCAATGATTTCGCATATTCATATGATTTTGAAAATAAGGATGATGGCATATACATCTCAACCGCCTTACATCTCTTATTAGATTTTTCTTTCGTACAAGATAAAAATACGTTCATTATATTCATATATTTGCATAAATAATAATATTTCCAGTATATTTACTAAAGATTTTATATCTATTTGCTATATATACATATAAATAATTAATACGACACATAATGTATAAAATAGATGAATTAATAGAATCAACTAACGAACTTCGCATCGATATTGATAAATGTATCGATAATATTATTCGGGGAAGATTAAATAATGATCAAGATCTCGAACATAAAGCCATAACCGATATGGAAAGGTTGTTAGTTCAAACCAATCAACAACTCACATGTATCATTGATTATTTACACGAGGATAAGAAGGTCGACCCATTCGGTATTAAAAATACTAATTTCACTATTATCGACGAAGATGATGATAGATGGGAAGAGTTTAAAAGAGAGAGATTAGAGAGAGGATTCGACGAGAGTGAATTATGGAATTTAGACACTACAATCGCAAAATTTATCTATCCGAGATTGAAAGCATTCGCTGATGATATTATCGGGATTCCTACTGGTCTTACTGAGCAAGAATGGAAAGAGATATTAATGAAAATGGTAAAAGCCTTCGAATTATTAACTGATGATGAGATTGGTGGGTGGTTTAGTAAAGAGCAAGAAAGATTAATAGAAGATGGACTAAATGAATTTGTTAAATACTTTAATAACTTATGGAATTGATCCTCGAAATAATTATCATGATATTGCTATTCATATCGATGATTTATTTGAATTATTCGATATTTAAACAATTATCAGAATTAGCGAAAGAACCTAAAAATATTCGACCAACATCATGGATATTAATGTGCGTAATGGCATCAACAAATGTATCTCTTTTACTAGGTGTTTTATTAAGTCATTTTACACTCACATTATAAAAAATACAAATATGAATTTAATAAGTAAATTACAATTTTGTCCAATCGGAACTAAATTCTATTCGACACTACATGGTGATATATATTTCCTGAGAATAGAAAGTAATCACATAGTATGTTCTAGTAATGCATTATCGTCATCAGCTAATGAATACTACTTTACAAGTCGTGGATCACTAGCAAATTATCCAGAATGTGAATGTATTATCTTTCCATCCAAAACTTGTAGAGAGTGGGGTAAGGTGAATTATAATGATTATCCAGAAGGTAGTTTCCTATACGTCAAGACGAAAGCTTCAAAGAATGAATATTTGTTTATCAAAGCGAATTACACCACTCCAATAGAATATATAACTAAGTATAAATGCCATGTTATTAAAAAAAGATATGGATGGGGAGATTTATGTGTACGTGGGTTAAGATCATTTGATTCATATGCTATTACACTCGATGAAGGTATACAGGAGATCAGGGAGATGAATGATGATGAAAAAGAAATCATGTTAAGTATATTGGCTGAACATGGTTATAAATACGATTTTACTGATCGAGTTATAAAAACTATCGAATGTGGTAAGTTTAAGGTCGGACAATATATTAAATCAAAAACCTCATCAGAATCCTTCGTTATAGAATCTATTACAAACAATGGATATAAATTCGAAGATCACCCCGGAATCTATTCATTCACCGAAATTGATAATAATTATGAATTAGATCAATTTACAGTAGATCATTTTAAACCATTCATGAAAGTCTTAGGTTGGAATGAATTTGAAAGGATATGGGTTTGCGATTTCTACTCACATTATGATGATATGGGTGTGTATAGATTTCAATGTATCGGAGATGGATATAAAAAGATCATACCATACAATAATTCAACTAAATCTTTATTAAAGACTGATTTAGATGCCCCAGATTATTATAAAGATCTTTAATCAATTCTTATGAGTTGATTTATCATTTACCGTTATTTTTATCAGTATCCACTAAATATTTTGATGATAATTACTATATATAAAAACTATGAATAAAAATATTGATTTAAGTATACAGATTGATGATGGACTTATGAATAATATTATTCAAAAAGGCATCGCACAATCTTTTAGAAATTCCAGAGTCGAAGATAGGTTATATTGTTATGGGACGACGAAACTTAATAATTATATCAACCGGATCACGACTGATGGTACATTAGTTACGCTGATAGCCAAGAATGTCGCAAAAGAACTTCCAATGTCAGCTATAGAACAACTTATTGATAAAGAGAAGTTAATAGAAATCATAGCTGAGAGAATGGTGAAGCGTTTACTAGCAACGTCGCG
>JAFYOM010000080.1 GCA_017560165.1 Parabacteroides sp. | reverse complement strand
TGAACGTACCACTCGTGTGATTGACTTTGATCAAGACGCAAGTATGGAACAGAAAAAACGTGAAGGATATTTCTAATCAGTTGAATACGAACTATGTCTACATTAAATATAAAGGAATTTTTAGATAAAGACGAACAAAAGGATCTGCTTCGTTTTCTAACTGCCGGTTCAGTGGATGATGGTAAATCTACATTGATTGGTCGTTTGTTGTTTGATAGCAAGAAAATTTATGAGGATCAATTGGATGCCCTTGAACGTGATAGCAAACGTATGGGGAATGCCGGTGAACATATCGATTATGCGTTGTTGTTGGATGGTTTGAAGGCTGAACGTGAACAGGGGATTACGATTGATGTGGCTTATCGTTACTTCAGTACCAACAACCGTAAGTTTATCATCGCTGATACTCCGGGACATGAGCAGTATACCCGTAATATGATTACCGGTGGATCTACTGCAAACTTGGCTATTATTTTGGTGGATGCACGTACCGGGGTGATTACACAGACACGCCGTCATACCTATTTGGTCTCTTTGTTGGGTATCAAACACGTGGTGTTGGCTGTCAATAAGATGGACTTGGTTGATTTTGACAAACAAATCTTTGATAAGATTGTTTCTGATTATAAAGCGTTTGTTTCAACATTGAACATTCCGGATATTACCTGTATTCCGCTTTCTGCATTGGATGGGGATAATGTGGTAGAAAAGAGTGAACGTACGCCTTGGTATGAAGGACCGGCTTTGTTGGATTTCTTGGAAACGGTTCCAATCGATCAAGATCGTAACTTCAATGATTTCCGTTATCCGGTTCAGTATGTTTTACGTCCGAATTTAGACTTCCGTGGTTTCAGTGGAAAGGTGGCAAGTGGTATTGTTCGTAAAGGTGATACCGTTATGGCGTTACCTTCCGGTAAAACATCTAAGGTGAAAAGTATTGTTACCTATGAAGGTGAATTGGATTATGCTTTTCCTCCTCAGTGTGTAACTATCACGTTGGAAGATGAAATTGATGTTTCTCGTGGTGAGATGTTGGTTCATCCGGATAATTTACCAATCACAGACCGCAACTTTGAGGCTATGTTGGTATGGATGGACGAGGAACCGATGGATGTTAACAAACAATTCTATATCAAGCATACCTCTAATCTGACTCGTGCACGTATTGACACGATTCGCTATAAAGTGAATGTGAATACGATGGAGCAGTTATCACTAGACAATGGTTTGTTGACGGCTGAAACATTGCCTATGAAGTTGAATGAGATCGGTCGTGTAGTCTTTACTACAGGTAAAGAATTATTCTTTGATCCTTATCAGAAGAACAGACAGACCGGTGCTTTTATTTTGATCGATCCTATAACCAACAATACATCAGCTGTAGGGATGATTATCGATCGTATAGATGCACGTGATATGGTAACTAACGATGCTTTGGCAGTTTTGAATTTACCGGAATTAGGTATCGGAGCAGAACATTATGATGCAATCCTTACTATCTGTAAAGAATTGGAACGTCAAGGAGTATCGGTTAAATGTATAACAGAAAATAAATAAACATGGGATTACTGGAATTTGATAAGCTTCCAATCAACACTTTGGTGGGTGCTGATTGGAAGACATTTAAAGAGGTAACAGCCAATAAAACGATAGATAAAGGTTTTCGTAACAAGTATTATTTGACAAAGTCTGTTTGTCGCTTATTAAGTTTATTACAACCATTTGAAGATGCTCGCTATCGAAAGATTGCAGAACAACCATTGGAGATGGATCCGGTCTTTATTTTAGGGCATTGGCGTAGTGGTACTACCTTTATGCACAACGTCTTTTCATGTGATAAGCATTTTGGGTATAATACAACTTATCAAACCGTATTCCCAAACCTGATGTTATGGGGCCAACCATTCTTTAAGAAGAATATGTCTTTCTTGATGCCCGATAAGCGTCCGACGGATAACATGGAGTTAAAGGTGGATCTTCCGCAAGAAGAGGAATTTGCATTGGCCAATATGATGCCTTATACCTATTATAACTTCTGGTTCTTCCCGAAAGAAACATTGGATTATTGCGAACGCTATCTGTTGTTCAATAGCATTACCGAAGAGGAACGTCAGGTATTTATGGATACATTCCGTAAGTTAATCAAGATTTCTCTATGGAATACCAAAGGAACACAGTTCCTAAGTAAGAATCCTCCTCATACAGGACGAATCAAAACATTGGTAGAAATGTTTCCAAATGCGAAATTCATCTATCTGATGCGTAATCCTTATACCGTTTTCGAAAGTACGCGTAGTTTCTTTACGAATACGATTCAACCGTTACGTTTGCAGGATATTACCAATGAACAGATCGAAAGCAATGTATTGGAGGTATACCGTCGTTTGTATTATAAATATGAAGAGGAAAAGCATCTGATTCCGGAAGGAAATTTGGTTGAAGTCAAATTTGAGGACTTTGAACAGGATGCTTATGCGATGACAGAAGATATTTATAAGCAATTAGATTTACCGGGATTTTTGGAATCAAAAGCCGATATTGAGAAATATTTGAGTAAAAAGAAAGGGTATAAGAAAAATCAATATAAATATAATGATCGAACTGTTCAGTTAGTAGAAGAAAACTGGGACATGGCTCTTAAGCAGTGGGGCTATCAATTATAATAAGTTAGGATTTCAAGATTAGAAGATGATGATAAAAGTACAACT
>JAFYOM010000079.1 GCA_017560165.1 Parabacteroides sp. | reverse complement strand
ATATTTTGCTTATTTTAAAAATAATACCGCTAATGTACAAATTTATTATTTTTCTTAGGTGTTTCCGGCTCTTTTCTTTTCACTACTTGATAGATATCATTCTTGTTTTTCGGTCTTATATAGTCAAACCAATGAAAATCTTTCAGTAACTTTTGATCAGGTTTCAAATCCGGAATTGGCGTCATTGTCCCTACCGGATTCGGCCAAATCTTTAACCTATCCAATTTGTTATCCTTTACCCAAATAGTCAAAAAGCCACTCTTCGTTTCATTCATCCCCACTTTAGCTCCATCACTTTCCAATGGATAAAAAATAGATTCAGCATTTCCCTCCACATCTATTTGCCGTATTGTTTGTCCCTCAAAATAGGCTTTCAAATCATTTCCTTTCAATTGATTATAATAACTTGAATCAACAAATTGAGCGGCAAAAGCGAATTGAATAACATGCGCATAATCGATTGTACTATCATTCATATAAATCGCAACAGTATCACCATACAACTGATACTGCTCATTCCATAATATAGGATTCTTATACATATATAATACAGAGTCACGCGTATTCAATTGCATCGAATCACAAACACCCTGCATATCCTTTCGATAAAAACGTACACCATAAAAAGCTTTGATTTCACGAGAGATAGAATCGAGAGTTATCATCTGTAAAGTATCAGCATGTAAAAATAAAGTATCCTTTTCTGAATACTCCAAAAAGCGGGCGCTATCCGTAGCAAAAGCATAACCGGTCTTTTCATTATAATAACCATATTGCCCCTCCAATGAGACATGCTGAACAGTATCGATTATACTCATATTTCCATATACTTTACCCAACCCTAAACGTTTGTCATAAACAATGGAATCTCCTATTAAAATCTTCTCACCGGATTCCACCTGGGAACGTTCTAATAATAAAGAAAAATCATTGATAGTATCATACCAACCACGAGAAGTATAAATCATTCCACTGTCTGATTCTATAATGGAAGGTCCTAATATGGTCGCAATTTTCGTTTCTGTTTGATATCGCAACGTATCAGAATACAAAGTAAAATTAGGATTTTCAAGACGAACACTATCATTAAATATCGCAAACTTCGTTTCCGGAGAATATTGACCATAAAAAGAGGACAGTTGATTCAACGAATCGACAATCATTCCTCCTTCAAAATAATATCCAATATTTGGGATTCTTTCATAATTTAAGCTATCAGTAAACAATGTAACTTGTCCATTCTCCATCCGAACATTTTGCCTCAAATAGGCAATTTGAGTATTTCCATCATAAAAAAGATAGTCTCCATAAACAAACAAGGTGTCTCCTTGCTCCATCCGGACATTACTAAAAGCCTCTAAAGAATTTGTTTTTTCAAAAAAATAGGCACTATCACAATACATATAAGAGCTATCATGACGAAAACAGACCTCTCCACTCAAGATCTGAGCATCAGGTCTTAGTTTCCTATCAAAAGATAACGTATTGGAATGTTCTAAATAGACCTTTGTTTTTTTTACCGGAACAGTATCTGTAATAGGCAAAACATCTTCAGTCTGTGCCCAAGCACAAACAACAGACAAAAAAAACAGGCAAAACAGTGCTAACTTATTTACAATATTCATTCTTTAATCCAACCCGGATATTTGAAGTCACAATTACGCCAACCATCACTTATTCGCACATAAGTCGTTTTTTGTTTTTCTCTGATCCAGTTTACTAAAATTTCTTCTTGCTTTTGTGACTCAACTATAGATTTTAACACTTGGAAATCATCTACAAGATTAGCTTTATGCTGCTCTACTCTTGCTTTCAATTTGACAATCGCAACCACCTCTTTCTGTTTGTCATTAATCATGGTAAACGGTTTTGAAACTTCACCTACTTTCATCGTATAAACCATTTTCCCCACTTCCTGAGGTAATTCAGACATTTCAAATTTAGGAGTTCCATTATATTCACTCTCTGCATTTTGATTAACCATCAAACCTTTATTATTTCTGGTATCTTTATCTGCAGAAAGATAGGTTGCAGCCTCTTCAAATGAGAACTTATTCGCAGCCAAATCATTATATAATGAATCCATACGGGATGTACATTCACTCAATTCTTTATCCGACACTTTCGGTTTTAACAATATATGGCGACAATTGATACGATCACCACGCTTTTCTATTAACTGAATAATATGAAAACCATATTCTGTTTGTACAATCTGAGAAATTCTTTTAGGATCTTTCAAATTAAATGCAACATTTGCAAACTCAGGCAACAAACTACCTTTTCCCATAAAACCTAGTTCACCCCCTCTTTTCGCAGACTCCGAATCTTCAGAATAAAGACGAGCGATAGTAGAGAATTCACGTTTCCCTGAATGTACCTCTTCTGTATATTGGCGAAGACGTGCCTTTATTGCATCCGTTTCTTCAAAAGGAATTTTGGGTTCCATTGTGATAATCTGCACCTCTACTGTTGTAGGGATGTTTGGTAAACTATCCTGAGGTAAAAGATTATAGTATTTACGAACTTCAGCCGGAGTCAACT
>JAFYOM010000078.1 GCA_017560165.1 Parabacteroides sp. | reverse complement strand
GAATCCATTTGAAAGTGAGTTATGGAGGAAATGGAGAAGCAGATTTTTAAAGTCTAAAAATTGAAGAAAGGATATTATTTCCTATTTGTCTCAAGCTCTGTGTCTCTTTGGGGATATGGAGCTTTTCTTTGTAAAGAAATTTGTATATAGGATAAAACTCTTTATCTTTCGGATGGAAATAACGTAAAATCTACAGACAATGAAAAACGGGGTGTTTATCTTATTTGTATGTATGCTTTTCTTCTCTTGTCAACAGGATAAAGAGACGAATCAATTGTTAGATAGGATAGAGAGTTTGGTTGAGGTCTTACCGGATAGTGCATATACGTTGTTGAATGAACTTGAAAACCCAGACCTTTGGAATGACCAACCATTCGCCCGTTACAGCATGCTTTACAGCCGAACGGCTGATAAGCTGTATAAGGATATGCTTTACACCGAACAACTTAATCGTGCCTTGTCTTGGTATCAAACACATGGGACAGCGGAGGAACAGGCTTGGATGGGATTGTATCTGGGGCGTTCTTATGCCGAAGATAAACTCTTTATCCCAGCTGTAAACTGTTATTCAGAAGCATTGGAATTGGCCAAAGAGAAGGAGTTATACAATGTGGCAGGGTATATATGTAGTTATATGAAGGATTTGTATATCTATACAAATCAACTAACGGAAGAAAGACGAAAATGTGAAGAAGCTGCCACATATTTTTTGAAATCAGGAAATATGCGAAGTTATGCCTTGGCTTTGCGGGATATAGCAAAAATATTAGCTTTCCAAGATTCTTTGGATTTGGCTCTTAATACGATGTTGAGGGCTGATTCTATAATCGGAGGTACGGATGATTCTGTTGGTATATCTTCTGTGAAAAATGGACTGGGGAATATTTATCGAAAAAAAGGAGGTTATGAAAAAGCTAAACATTGTTATTTGGAAAGTTTGATTTATGATGATACGATAGATGTTTATCCTACTTATTTGGCATTAAGTAACCTGTTTTATCAAATAGATGAGTTGGATTCCGCTCGTTATTATTTAGAAAAAGCTTATAGCCCCTTGGCTAATCCTTATACAATAACAGACCGGCTTTATATGGGTTATATAATAGAAGAGGATGCCGGAAATATAGAGAAGGCGTTGGATTATTTGGTTCGATACCAAAAGGCGAAAGATTCTTTGTATGATGTCCAAAGGCAAGTGGATATTATTGATGCAGAAAAACGTCATAATGTGGTGACATTGCATCGTGAGACCCGGCGGTTGGAACGTAGTCGGTATCGTTTGTTTACAGTTGTTGTTTTTCTGTGTCTTGTATGTATATTGATTTATCAAATTCAAGAACGGAGACGACTTCAAAAGATAAATGAGAAACAGAGTTTGTTGGAGGAAAAAGAGAGGCAGTTGGTGTTGTTAGGTCAACGGATTGAAGAGAAAGATGTCGCATTAGATACATTGGAACAGATCCGAAAAGAAAGAGACGGTGTGTTATCAGATTTGGTAGTTTTACGAAATGATAAACTTCAAACATCGGCTTTGGTTAAAAAATTGCGTAAACAGAGCCAAAGAGTAGATACGGCAGGGAAGAACGTGTTGAAAGTGACAGAAGAACGAAACTTGATACTTTTGATTCAATCGATTTATCCTTCAATCGCTGTTTTTATGGATAAAAATCCATTCGGATTGACGGAAGCAGAAAAGCAAATATGTTATTTGAGTTTCCTTCAATTGAGCTTAAATGAAGAGGCCGTACTTTTGGATATAAATCCGGATTCGGTAAATAAACGCCGACTTCGGGCGCGTCAGAAATTGAATTTGACCAATACGAATATGGGTTTGCATGAGTTTTTATTAACCGTTGATAGTTAGTGTGATAGCGCCTGTTTTGTCCATATAATAAAAGAGTAGCAGAGGTAATTGATTGGTATTCAATTATCTATTTGTTGTTCTTATTGATTCTCTGTCCATATCGAATTTCCCTGTTTCCGGCAGGAGGTATTCCCTTTTTTCTACTTTTGCTCTCGAACTTAAAAATTAAAAAGTATGAGAGTAAAGAAATTTGTATGTTTGGTAGTGGCATTGTTTTTTACTGTGTCCTCATTTGCTAAAAAGGATGTAGACTTGAAAGGTGAATGGAAACAGAAGGGGCGTTCTGTAAACTCTTTGCAACCTATAAAAGCATGGGTGGAAGACAATAACAAAGATTTGTTGTTAGAGTTTTCAGCTAATTTGGGAATGGTGGAAGTGACTGTACGTAATCATTACGGAGAGATTATTTGTAATCAATTAGTTGAAGCTGTTGAAATGGCTTCCATCATTATCCCTTTGCATGAAGCGATTCAAACAGGATATTCTGTGTCTATTACAGATGGAGAGAATTTAGTTTATGGAGTTGTAGAATAATTTAAAAAAAAGAAAAATGAGAAATTCATTAATTTTATTTGTGAGTTTATTTTCATTGTTTTCTTGTACTTCAGATGATTTATTGAATAATCAAGTTGAATTACAAAGTAAAAATGTAATCTCTATTGGAAATGTTTCCATATTGCAAGAAAGAAATATTTTATCTTTTAATAGTATGGATGAATTTAGAGAAACTGTTAAAAAGTTAGGAGAAAGTCGAGATCTTATTTTAGGAAATTATAATCAAATAATTACAGAAAATGAGAATTTGAAAATAGTAGGATTTCATTCAATTTTAGATGATTATATTGCGGCTCTTAGTGAAGCTGATAATTATTATGATTCTGAAGAACATTATAAGGAGTTTAAAGATAAATATTCAAATTTATATTTTCCTGAATATGGAGATGATTATTCTGTATATCTTCCAGTCAGTGATAAAAATGTAGCAAAATTACTTAATTCAAATGGAGAAATAGAGATTGCTGGAACGATTTTAAATATGAAAGATATAACTTCTTATGAACAATTAGTTGAATTAGGTGAAACCATGAGTGAAAATGACATAATGCTTACTACAGATGAATATTTAAATGGAACTCCTGAATTAACAAATGGCGGTGATCGTCGATTAAAAGTTCGAGTTTATACACAACCCGGATCAAGTGGGGTATATGAAGAAATAGTTGTTGATGTAAGTTTTAGGAAAAAAGGTGCATTTGGGGCTTGGTATAATTATAAATCAGAGACGACGTTAGGTTGGGTTTCTGGTTCTTTTTGGAGTAAGTCTGGCTTTTCTTCTCATGATTATAAATTTGCCAGAGTATTTTCCAATGGATCTCCTGTTCCTTTTCGGGGTGAAATGTATGTGGATTTTCAAGGATTTAGAGGTGAAATAGTCTATTTTAGAGTAGATATATAGAAGTTTTATGTTTCGTAGAATATTTATTATATATGCAGCATTAGTGTTGTCTGTAAATCTTTCAGCTCAAACCAAAAGTGGTTTATTGGCAGGGGTTGGAATGGGATTTGAAAAGTTGTCGATGGATGAAATGAATGCCGATTATGAAAAAGGTCTACGTTTCGATGATATCTATAATTACAATTTACATTTGGGATATCGTTTTCGTTTTGAACCATCCCGTAAATTGTTCTTTGATATAGATCCATTAATGAAACTACAGGATTTAAAATGTTGGGAGTATTATCCTCCGATTGAAACAAATCCTTATGCTTCCGCAACTGTGATAGCACGTAATGTCAATTTTCAATTGGCTGTTTCTTCTACATTTAATTTGAGATTGACAGAACAATTTTATATTGGAGTTGGAGTAGAACCTACTTTGAATATTGTGACAGACGGTAAACCTTTTGATATCCCTGTTTTAGGTAGGGTAGGTTTTGATTTGGGAAAAGTAGATGTGGCTGTTACTTATCGTCAAGGATTTATGAATGTTGTCCATGACCAGAAGTACAAAATAGGACGTACATCAGATGTAAATGTGTCGCTTTTTATTCCATTCAATATATAGATATTAGGATATGAATCTATTTGTCTCAAGCTCTGTGTCTCTTTTGGGGGGGCATGGAGCTGACTTTGTTATTGGGGATTTTTTTGTATCTTTCGGATATAAATAAAAAAAGGTTTTATTGACGATGAAGAATGTTTTGTATGTCTTATTTTTGTTTTTAAGCCAAGGTTTATTGGCACAATTTAAATGTGATACTTTAAAAGGCCGTCATTCTAATTATATTTATAGAAAATATAATTCAAAAGATGGAACTGGATATAATGTATTTACTGTTTATGCAGAGGGATCTAAATTGGATAATGCAGATCAAGGGAATTTTCCAATGTATCCACGTCCTATTCTGTTTTTAAGG
>JAFYOM010000077.1 GCA_017560165.1 Parabacteroides sp. | reverse complement strand
TGTACACCTGGAACCTCAACATCTTCTGTTAAATTACCTTTATCAGAATAAGCTAATACCCGGTTCACACAATCACTTGCAGATAAAACAACAAATCCAGCATTATCCTCATAATTCACAATATAGATATCATTAGCACTTGTTGATTTTGTAATAACATTTGATTTTCCCCATTTTGTTGAATTATAAGGTATTGTTTCTTTTACTTTTTTAGAAACTAATCCAGTCTTAGTTGAAACAAAAGATGAAAATTCCAAAGGAACAGCTAATGCAACCTCCTTGATTTCTTCTTCATTTAAAACATACCCTACCTTATTTTTAGGATCAAAATCATTACGACTTTTTAAACCTTTTTTTTCTGATGTCAATAAATTGTCTTCATTGTTACATCCAATTAATACAAATCCTAATAAAAAGGATATTAAAATTCTAAATGTTTTCATGTTGTTTACATTTTAATGGTTAATTATTCAATCCAAATAGCTTGGCTATAATATTTATTGCCATTGTAACGAATCTCTACATAATACAAACCCGAATCCAACTGAACAAAAATCGGATAGGTATCTCCCTGTAGAGGTGAACCTACAAATTCGGTGTACATCAGCCGATTTATTTCATCATAAATCTGTACCGATACCTCATTCATGCTTTGATGAAATTCGAGAAGAACTTCTGATGGATTTAAATCTATTGACACAAGCAACGGTCGTAAACTATGAAGTCGCGTTGTATCATCTTCATTAAATCCATGATTTTGTCCCCAACATAATGAAACACAACATAACAAAACAATTACTGTGATTATTTTTTTCATAATTTTATTATTTAATTTTTTACTAAGAAACGATAAACATCCAAAAGAAAAGTCCACAAAAGTCCACAAAATGAGAATCGACTATAATTTTAACTTTCACTCACAATTAATTTAGTTAAACTTCATAAAATAGTTCTTTCAGCTATTAGCTAAAAAAGATTTATCGTTACCTTTGATTTATAATAATTACGCTATGAAAATAACGACATCTTTTTTATTTTCTATTTCTATTCTTCTATTGCTCTGTATCGGATTGGCTTGCCGTCCCCAAACAAACCCTATTTTGTTACGAGCAGAAGTAATGATGGCAAAACAACCGGATAAAGCTTACCATCTATTGAAAGACTCTATCTTACCACAACAATTGAATAAGGCAGATTATGCGACTTGGTGTCTATTGATGACAGAAGCGACAGACAAACATCTAAAATACCATACCTCTGATTCGTTAATTCGTAAAGCAGTGACCTATTTCGAAAAACAGGGTTCATTGGAACGAAAAGCAAAAGCTTGGTTTTACCAAGGAGCTCTTATCGAAAATAGTGATCCTATCAAAGCTGTTCAATATTATTTAAAAGCCCAAGAGTATGCCGAGCAAACAGATGACCGGGCTTTACAAGGTCGATTATACAACCGAATAGGGAATATTTATAAAGTACATGGTATCAATGAGGAAGCTCTAACCTACCAGAAAAGAGCCTTAGACTGTCTCCAACAGGAGCAAGACACATTAGGTTCGGCATATATTTTACGAGACATGGCACGTATCTATATCAATTTATCATTAGAAGATAGTGCTTTGACCTGTTATCAAGAGGGGTTACGTATGGCTGATACCACTTTGATCTATTCCATCTCCAAAGAGGTTGGATATCTCTATTTAAACCGTCAAGAATATGAAAAAGCTTACCAATATCTAATGACTTCCTTACAGTTGACTCATAACCAACGGATGCGGTATTCGATCTATTCCGTATTGAGTGATTATCATTTTGTACTGAATCAATTGGACTCAGCTCTCCACTATTCTCAAATCTGTTT
>JAFYOM010000076.1 GCA_017560165.1 Parabacteroides sp. | reverse complement strand
TGTTGCGAGTCATTTTAGGTGATGAGCGTAGTGTGAAACGTATCAGTCTCTTGAACAAAGAAAAGATACCAAAGTCTTTGAACCAAAAAGTAATCATCTACGACATTCTTTGTGAAGACGAAAACGGCACGAAGTTCATCGTAGAAATACAGAACCAATATCAAGATTATTTCTTAGATAGGGCTTTGTATTATCTTTGTCGGATGATAGATGAGCAGGGATTGAGAGGCTCTGCTTGGAATTATGAGATTTATCCGGTTTACGGTATCTTTTTTTTGAACTTTAAGATAGCACCGTTGACAAAGTTCCGAACTGATGTAATTTTGGCCGATCGGGAAACGGGTAAGATGGTAAACGGTAAAATGCGGCATATCTATTTAAGTTTGCCCTACTTTACAAAAAGAGAAGAGGAATGTCAAACCGATTTTGATCGTTGGATGTATCTATTGAAGAATATGGATAGTTTTGAGAAAATACCGGAATATGCTCCGAAGTCTGTGTTTAGTAAGATTTTGGAAGTAGCAGATGTAGCCTCGTTGAATGAAGAAGAGCGTTGGGAATATGACCAAGCACTTAAACATTATCGGGATTACAATAACACGTTACACACCAGCTACCGACAAGGCAAGGAAGAGGGAGAAGCCATTGGTTTGACAAAAGGAAAATCCATAGGTAAAGAGGAGGGAAAATTAGAAGCTATCCGTCAAATGGTTCAAAACATGCAGGAGATGGGGATGGATGTCGCCTCTATTGCCAAGATTGCCAAACTATCGGAAGAAGAGGTTTCAATGATTTTAAAGAAATAATCTTTTTATAACAAAACAAGGCTGTCTTTTTCAATTAGGACAGCCTTGCTTTTATCTAAATGTCTCTCTTATTATTTCCAGAAACTTTCCATTTCTTCCAAAGTCTTTCCTTTAGTTTCAGGTACAAATTTCCAGATAAACAAGGCAGCCAAAATACCCATCAAACCATATACCCAATAAGCCATACCGTGGTTGAATGTTTCAGTCAAATATTGATTCTTATCCAACATTGGGAATGTCCATGACACCAAGAAGTTGGCAATCCATTGAGCTGCTACAGCAATACTCATCACTGTTGAACGAATGGAATTTGGGAAAATTTCTGCCAATAATACCCAACAAACCGGTCCCCATGACATAGCAAAACCTGCTGTATAAACCAACATACAAACCAATGAACCCATACCTACAGAATGGGTATAGAAGGTAGTTCCTAATACCAACATTGATACAGCCATAACCAATGCTCCAATGATCATCAACGGACGGCGACCAAACTTGTCTACTGTAAAGATGGCCAATACAGTAAAAGATAAATTGACTGCTCCTACTACAATCTGTTGCAACAAAGCTGCATCGGTTGCAGCACCCATTGTCTTGAAAATCTCCGGAGCATAATAAAGTACCACATTGATACCTACAAACTGTTGGAAAGCAGAAAGCATTACCCCTACAAAAATAATAAGGATACCAAACGAACGTATCGGGAACAACAAAGCTACACAGAAGCTTATCAACAAAGCAATTTCCAACGCACTTGTAATTCCTAAAAGAGATAATAATCCGAATAGTCCTAAGAATATAACCAACCATGTACCCATAAACTGGAAGTAGGGTTTCATAGATGGAGCCTTTTCTTTAAAGCTTGCACGGATATCATTCAATTCACGTTCTGCCTCTTCACGTTTCATCAAGTTATTCAAAACAGACAATGCCTTTTCGCTCTGTCCACGCATTACCAAATAGCGAGGAGTTTCCGGAACAAACATCAAGAAGGTCAAGAACAAGGCTGCAGGAATGATTTCAGAAGCAAACATCCATCTCCATCCGATGGTATGTAACCAAGAAGCATCTCCTTGCAAAGCGATGGTATAGTTCACAAAATAAACAACC
>JAFYOM010000075.1 GCA_017560165.1 Parabacteroides sp. | reverse complement strand
GTATTGTATACTTTGGCAAACAGGTTTGCAACAACTCCATCAAAAGGTGCTGTAAGTACTGCATTCTTTTGTTCATATTCGGCCAATTGATAGGCATATAGTGCTTGGTCATATCCACTTTTGACACGTACTAATTGCATGGTGGCTTCCGGGACTTTGGTAGAGTCTTCAATTTTATAACCTTGCCCGATTAAGACATCTTGTAATTCTAATTTAGTTCGTTCAAGTGCATCTTTGGCTTGCGCTGTTTTGTTGTTAAGACGGAAAGTGACAAGTTCGGCTAACTTTTGTCCTTTCTTCACTCGATCTCCATTTTTTACATAGATCTTAGCGATAGGTTCGGCAGATTCGAACTTCAAATCGACGAAGTTACGGGCAGAAAGTTTTCCGTTACTGATCAATTCATGATTGAAGACTCTGTTTTTCAAAGTCATTACGGTTACTTCGTTTGTTTCATCGGGGAGGACTGTCGAAACGGTCTCTTCTTCAAGGTTTGAAGTTCCTTTTTCTCCTGTGCAAGCAAACATACTTGCTACTAGTAATATGGTAAATAATCGGTAGTATTTCATATCCTATAAGATTTAATCTGATTCTCCTTTTGCAAATATAATTAGATATTCGAATTAAAACGTATTATTCGTAATATTATTTTCTAATAATAATTGAGTCTCTTCTCGCATTTCTCGAATAGCCGAACTTTCGACTTTAGCCTCTTTGGTAAGGACGATTTTGGCAACTTCCCGTAATTTCACCGGTTGATAAAAATCGGGTTCGGCATACAGTTTAGTCAACAGATAATAAGGGTATATCCTTTCCGGCAGAATTGCTATCGCCTGAAGCAGCTCGGACTCTGCTTGGGGATAGTTTTTCAGGGCCTGCCAGTTTTTAGCTAACATATACCGAATCATGGGATCTCCGCTTAACTGTTTGGCCAGTTCCAACACGTGAATAGCTTCTTTATATCGTTCTGCTTTATGTAAACATTGTGCCTCTTCAAATAAAAACTCCGGTTTATGTTTTAGCTGTGTGTGCCATGCTACGTAGTCATCGGTGATAGAGGTGTATGCATTGTTTTTATAAAGTACTTGTAATTGCTTCCATTCTTGATAGGCTTTGTAATATTTTTTCTGTCTCCCAAAGAGAGAGGTAGAGCCAAATAACAAAAGACAAACAATGATTTTTATCCCGATTGAAGAGGAGAAGGTGTTTGTCTGTGTGACACAAGTTGCTCCTAAAAGGAGGAGTACAACCCAAAAGGAGGGTAGTTGCAACGGATAGGAAGATAGGGCAAATATGGACAACGCAATCAAACCACCAACTGAGCCATATTGTTTCGACCGAATCCCTTGTAAGCAGGTGATACCAATCCATAAAAGGAAAAGAAGTAATCCTATGACGCCTTGCTCTAAACCGATTTGCAGATATTCATTGAAAGCATATTCCGGACAGCCGGCTACAAACGGTTCTTGTCCTATGGCTTGTCCGGTATTGAAATAATTGCCCTGTTCGTTTGCGTAAGTTGCAGGGAACCCTCCTAATCCGACTCCTTGTATCGGTTGTTTGCTGATTGCCTGTGCTGTAATTTTCCACATCAATAACCGTCCGTCAGCAGAATCTTTTTTTAGATTATATAATCCTGAAAAAAGTAGACCGATTCCTATTATCAAGATTATGTATAAAGAGAGACTCTTCTTTGAGATGTTGAGGATGAATTTTTTTGTCTTAGCCCAACCGATTCGTTCGATCCAGAAAAGCCAACCGCATGCAATGAAGGCTGCCAACCAAGCAGAGCGACTCATTCCGGCCGGTAATATCAAAAGGATTGTCCCCGTACAGATCCATCCTATTAGGTTGCTCAGTTTTTGAAATCGGAGTATCATCCATAACCCAATAGGTAATGTGATGGCTAAATAACCGGAGTAGGGACCGGGATTGAAGAAAGAGCCGGTCAGACGGAACAATGAGTGGTTGGAATAACTATATCCATACAATTGTGATAGTCCCCAGACCGCTTCTATCCATCCGGTCAATAAAAGGATAAAAAGGAAGTAAAAACGTAAACTGGTATATTGCTCGAATAGGAATCGAAGCCCAAACCACCAGAGAAGCAATTGCCCTCCGAACAATAGTTTTTCCGGTTCCGGGTTTAACGACCAATCGTAGGTTACGAGTGTGGCTCCTGCAAGAAGTAAAATCAATCCATCTGGAAGGGAAAAAGAGAAACGAAGCCTTTTTTCAAATAGACAGATTCCTAACAGACCGATAAACAGGCACAACATGGAGAGGTGGAACCAGCAGACTTTACCCATCACCAACCCATTTGCTAAATGGTTGTTTGTGGCAAAGACCGTACAGAGTACGAGTGTCCCTGCAACTGCTGCGCATCCGATGAGGAGTCCTTGCTTATCAATGTTCCATGTCTTGCTCATATCCTTTTAATTGATGTGAAGTTTTATTTCCTTTTTTCTTGAGAGAACTGAATGAAATGAGAGAAGACCTGTTTCCCGTCTTGGATAAAAAAGATTTGTTCCTCTTGTCCTTTGGTGGAATTATGTAACCAAAACAACGCATTCTTAGGTACGTTATATTGTAAAATTTGGCTGTTGGCTATCTCTTGTTTCCAAAGTTTCCAACCGTTGGCTCCATCTTGGAAATAAAGCTCGTAACATTCATTAGGGACGATATAGTTGTCGTCGTTTCGTGGAATGTATAGAATTTTGCCTAACTCAGCTTTTTCTCCAAGATCTAATGTCAGTTTGATATTGGTATCTTTCGACTTGAAAAAGGTTAGTGGATCACCGTCAATCATTGCTAAAGCGGAATGTTCATCTGTCGGATATTGTCCTTCTGCATTTTGAAGCAATCGAGGAGAAAGCGGTTGTGTTCCTGCTGAATCTCGATAAAAGACTATTTCACAAAGTTCCATCTGGTGATCCTCCGGAGCATGTAGATGGATGTATCGATAGGGGGCTGTCGGGTGGAATACGAGCGGGATACGGTTCGTGAAAATTGAATCAGTAAAGGTGTGTAGCAGTTGCTTGGAACCAGAAGGTGTATGGCTGCCATAAAACTTTAACCCGATGGTATTACGATTCAGATGGCCGTATTGGTAGGTTCGGAATGGGAACTTACGTGTCAAGTTGGCTGTAACCAATTGAGTCGTATCCGGAATGAAATGGATAAGTTCTTGGGTGTCATACACAAATGGATGTCCATAAGTCTTTTTCTCTCCTTTTTCAATATGTATGAGTTGAAAAACAATATCCGGCTCGATATCATAGAAAGTGGCCTTTCCTCTTAGGACAGGAGCAATGTCTACCGGTTCCCACGTTCCATTGTTATTGAAAATACAAAGATAGACGTAAGCTATATCTGTGTCGGATATAGGTAAAGAGACCTTATTTTCTCCGGAATAGTTAGCAGTCATGTCTCGCATAAAAGCGTTTCGGAAGAAAGGAAGTACCTTGTTGTCAGTCATAAACTCCATGAAGCGTCCCTGCTGCAAACCGAAACAGTTTCGATAGACTTTCCCTTTTCGACGGTTGTCGTTGGTGACTGATCGTTTAATGCTGTCTTGTGTGTACCAGAAAGGGTAGTAAGTTCCCATGGTGTCACGAATGGCATTCCAACAATGCCATGTCCGTAAATCCGGAGAATAGATATAAAAGTCTGTGGTTACCGGAATTCCTACGGAGCGCATGGCGTAGTTAACCACATCGCAACCGTCACGGCAATAGCCGACTCGGTTATGGAAAAGATATTCGCCACCTAAATGGGGTAATGTAAAATGGTTATTGGTGTAGAATTCTTCTTCTTTAAGGATTCGGCTGATTGTACTACCGGCTTCAATGACATCACCTCCTTGATACAAAGAATCCAATAGAGGCATATAATAGTCGTGATAGAGTTTACGCCAATTACTTAGAGGCTCGTCTCCTATTCGATAGGGGAGAATCAGTTCGCAAAAGTCCTCAAAAGAGAGATGTTTGTTCCAAGGATATTTTTTCCAAACGTTGAAGGAAAGATCAATGTTTTCAATCAGAAAGTCTGCTGTTATGATATGGGCATCGTAGATTTTGGGACCTTTCATATGTGCGAAAGGTTTCCATCGTTGAACGACCTTTTCTTCT
>JAFYOM010000074.1 GCA_017560165.1 Parabacteroides sp. | reverse complement strand
ACCGGTTGCCAAGATTGTGTTTGCTACAGGATGATCGATTCCTTTTGCGTTGACAACAATATATCCAAATCCATGACCTCTGGCCTTTTCACGAACTTTGTGTCGCTTGAGAGTGTCAAGATATCCCTGTGCCATGTAATAGACATCATCCACGACGGGATCCAATATATCATTAAGGTCCTTGGTAATCACTTTTTTTCCTGCCATCGGTAAATTATCGGTAAGTACCTTGACAGCATCGCCATAGATTCTTTTGCTAAATGCCATAATGTACGCTCTCGGACGATTTTGAGGCAGGCCAAAAATCTTGAGTTACGCACAAAAGATTTGGACGAATAGAGATATGAACCATCTTCATCGAGAGAAACTCCGATGACTCGATATTGCAGTTCTTCTTCCAATGTTCTTATGATAGTTTCCAAGGTCTTGCCTTTATCATGAGACACCAGATTTTCTACATTTTCCAAGAAGACAGCACGCGGATTGGTACGAGAAATGATATCGGCAATTTCAAAGAAAATCGTACCTTTGGTGGCATCTCGAAAACCGAGCTTTTTGCCGGCTATGCTGAAGGTCTGGCAAGGAAAACCGGCTAAAAGAATATCATATTCAGTATTTACTACTTTTTGTTTAAACTCTTCGGAGGTTAAATCATTTTTGGGGTTTTCACCGAAAAGATGCTCATATGTTTTGCATGCGAATTCATCTATTTCAGCGGAAAGAACATTTTGAAAAGCTCCGGTTAATTCAAAACCTCTGCGTATTCCACCGATACCCGCACACAAGTCTATTGTTTTATATATCATGGTCTACTCCTTGCACTATTGCATCATACGGCCTATCGCTCAAATCAACGGTGTATGTAATATCGGAAATTCCCAAAGGCCAAATTCCACCGACAAAGGATTCGGGCGTGATGCGTGGGAAATCGGGGTCAACCGGATAACGCAGCATTTCATGAAGAATAAACATTTTATTTCTGGAACTCATTCCTTCTTCAAAACCGCGCTCTGCCAGCTTTTGGTTTAGAATCTGTGTGTTATAACCGATTTTGTTGAATTTTTCCATCAGGCTATTAATCGACACACCGGTTTGCACAGTCGGTTCAAAAACACAAAGTATTACGTTGAGAGGCTTTTCCGGAGGAAACAGTTGGAATTTATTGCTTATTGAAATCTCTTTTTTTCTTCTTGAAATGGTTGACTTTATTTCTACGAAGCAGGTATCTGTTTCAATATCATATGTAGCTCCGTTCGGCCCGTTCCAACTTGCATTCTCTCCTGATTTCAATAATTTGTAAAGGACATACAACTCGCCTAACGTGTCATAAATTCGAGCATCAATGTTTCGATTTCCAAGGAGTTCCTTCCATTTTTTCCACCAAGCAACGGGATCACTTAAGATTGCTTTTCTTGCTGAACCATCAGATCCAGGATCGATGAGTTCCGAACAGAGTGTGGCAAACGGTCCTTCAATATCAGATGACTCAGTTGTTAAAACCAACGCACGCTGCTTTACTCCAACGGTAGTCATGATATTATCCGTGCTGAAAATACGTGCATTGGAAAAGTTTTCGTTCATGTCTTCTCCGGAATAGGGGATAGCAACGCCATATCCGTCAATCAGTTTTACTGTCCATGCGGGATAGTCGGTGTTTTTCAATGAAGGTATGACCTGTGCATAACCCAATATGTCAGCTTTCCAATTCGTTTTGATTTCCTGAATCCGCATTGTTTTCCTCCTTCCTTGTGGATACTTCGGCTAATAGGCTTTGTGCGTATCCCGTGACACCCCCGATTGTGAGCTCGGGTTCCACAGAGATACATTTAGCATTATTCAGCTTTGTGAATGCGGCAAAATCTTTTACTTTATGAGGACCAGTACGATGATATTCCAACATCATATTTCTAAACAAAGAAAGTCTATATCCACGCCCCGGGGTCTCGATAAGTTTATTGATATTGTCTGTACCGTTATCCTTCAAAACTTCAAATGTAGTGTCCGCAGTTCCTTGCCAGCTGAGATGAATATACCACCACAGAGATTTAAGCCAGATACGCCTTGTATGAGCATAGAATCTCTTTTGATTAATGCGTATATCTCCTTGCTTGGGGTCGGGATAACGCTGATATGTAATATCAGGCATAACTTTTACGGAAATGTATCGCCAAATATCATCATCATTTGCTTGTATGACGGTAAAACTGTTTCCAGGAGGCATCAATTCATAGAGCTTTATTCCCACTCGAAGGTCTAACAGATATGTCATTTTACCTCCGGTTTCGTTCAACGCAGATTTGAATGCAGAAACAAGTGCATTTCTGAAATTTTCATAGGATGCATCAAACGATGAGGAGGAAACATCATATTCTTTCCAATGTTTCTCGAGATCTTGAAACTCAACATCGTTATAACCGTCATATTCTCCGACAATGCTCTTTGCATCGTTAAAGGACAGTTTCTGATAACGAATCATTCTTCATCACCTGCCATTAATCTATTTCTGATTTCTTTTTGCAAACACTTTAGCAGATTTTCGGGAGGATCAAACGTTATTGGTTCGGTGCAATCTTCCAAAAACTGATGAAGAATACTGCATATAGAGTTTGGCTGAAGACCGATATCGTGCTGTGTTGCATGGCGCTCATCATCACTCAGACGCTGAAAAATCATGAAATATGTAGCTGCCAAAATGTCTATAAGCAAATCAATATTTTTGATAGTACCATCCGTCATCGGGCAGGAAGGATAATACGGATTCAAGTAAAGGCAAATATTATCTTTAGTAAATCCGTCGCTGGTTTTAGGATCTTCCCATTGTGAAAATTCAACCCACCACAGCGGCTCTTTTTCACTCTTAAATTCCTCAATCGGAAAATCCATATAAACACTGTTGAAATCCAAAACAATCGAATCGATCTCGCCTACAGAAACACCACCCTCATTCATGAGCGTTTCTTCACCGTTCTGAATTTCTTTTGCTGGCGTTTTTATATACATTGAGGTAGTTAATTCGAGATCTCCGATTATTTCTCCAGATGCAAAATTGTGCGAAAACATACACACACGTCCCTGGGGAGTTGTAATATCGGATTCCGGTAAAATACATCCTGTTTGAGTTAAAGTCTTATTAGTCCAGATAATACAGATGCCGATTTCTGCTCCGGTACATGCTATACCATCTTTACCATATAACAGATTCGGATAAGCAATCTTTACCGTGCGCTCCAGAATTAACCCTTCTGTTTCGATCTTCCAGATTTCTCTCGGATCGGAAATACGAATTGTAGAAGAGCCTTTCTGCATCAATCCGAATT
>JAFYOM010000073.1 GCA_017560165.1 Parabacteroides sp. | reverse complement strand
ATGGCCATGGTTAGCCGGATTTTATTTTGAGGCATATCTTCGTATTTATAAGATGAGTGCTTTAGGTTTCATTGAACGTCAATTGATCGGTTATGAAAACGAAATGACATCTCATTGTATAGCTTCTATTCCTGAATTGTTTGATGGTAACCCTCCGTTCAAAGGACGTGGTGCTGTCTCATTTGCGATGAATATTGCTGAGATTTTGCGAGTATTATATTTATTAAGTAAATACAATTATTAAAAGGAGGAGCCTATATGAAAGTTTTAATGTTTGGATGGGAATTTCCTCCCAAAATTTTAGGTGGTCTTGCTGTTGCATCTTATGGTATTACAAAAGGGTTAAGTGTTCAAGGTGATGTAGAAACAACTTTCTGTTTGCCTAAACCGACTGGCGAAGAAGAAAAATTCTTGAATATCTTGGCTATGAATCAGGTGCCTATTGTTTGGCGTGATGTGGATTATGATTATTTGAAATCTCGTTTGCCGAATTACACAAGTCCGGAACAATATTATGCACTTCGTGACCATATTTATGCAGATTTCTCTTATATGCATGTCAACGATTTGGGATGTATGGAGTTTGCAGGCGGTTATCCGAAAAATCTTCATGAAGAAATCAATAATTATTCAATTATTGCAGGTGTAGTTGCACGTCAGCAAGAATTTGATATTATTCATGCGCACGACTGGTTGACTTATCCGGCTGGTGTACATGCAAAGATGGTAAGTGGTAAACCATTATGTATCCATGTGCATGCAACTGATTTTGACCGTTCACGTGGTAAAGTAAATCCAACGGTTTATTCTATAGAAAAGAACGGTATGGATCATGCGGATTGTATCATGTGTGTGTCTGAGTTGACTCGTCAAACAGTGATTCATCAATATCATCAAGATCCTCGTAAGTGTGTGGCTATGCATAATGCTGTATATCCACTTTCACAGGAATTACAAGATATTCCACGCGTAGAACATCCAAATGAAAAGGTGGTAACTTTCCTTGGACGTATAACTATGCAGAAAGGTCCTGAATATTTCGTTGAAGCTGCTGCTTTAGTTTTGCAACGTACACGTAATATCCGTTTTGTGATGGCTGGTTCTGGTGATATGCTTGAAGCTATGATTCATTTGGCTGCAGAAAGAGGTATTGCAGATCGTTTCCATTTCCCGGGAGTCCAACGTGGACGTCAAGTATATGAAGCTTATAAGAACAGTGATGTTTTCGTGATGCCTTCTGTTTCGGAACCTTTTGGTATTGCTCCATTGGAGGCAATGCAATGTGGTACTCCTTCTATCATTTCTAAACAGTCCGGTTGTGGTGAAATCCTTGATAATGTAATCAAAGTTGATTATTGGGATATCAATGCGATGGCTGATGCTATCTATTCTATTTGTACAAATCCTTCTTTGTTCCAGTTCTTACAAGAAGAAGGAAAGAAAGAAGTTGATGGTATTACTTGGGAAAAGGTAGGCTTAAAGCATCGTGCCATTTATGAAGAATTAATTAGAAATAATAGTAAATAATAAAAACATTAAATAGATATGAAAACAATCTGTCTTTATTTCGAAATACATCAGATTATTCATCTGAAACGTTACCGTTGCTTTGATATCGGTCGTGATCACTACTACTATGATGATTATGAAAATGAACGTAGTATCACTGAGATTGCGGAACGTTCATATATTCCAGCTTTGAACACTTTGATTGATATGGCTAAGTCTAACGACGGTGCTTTTAAGGTAGCTCTTTCTCTTTCAGGTGTAGGTTTGGAACAGCTTGAAATTTATGCTCCTACAGTTATCGAATTGTTGCATAAATTGAATGAAACCGGATGTTGTGAATTCCTTTGTGAACCATACTCTCATGGCCTTTCTTCTTTGGCTAATGAAGAATGTTTCCGTGATGACGTAGAACGTATGCGTAAGAAAGTGAAATAGATGTTTGGCAAAGAACCACAAGTATTCCGTAACTCTAGTTTGATTTATTCAAATGAAATTGGAGCGATGGTTGCAGATATGGGCTTTAAAGGTATGTTGACAGAAGGTGCTAAACATGTATTGGGATGGAAGAGCTCGCACTATTTGTATCATTGCGCTCACAATCCTAATTTGAAACTTTTGTTGCGTGACTATAAGTTGTCAGATGATATTAGCTTGCGTTTCTCTAATCCGGATTGGAATGAATATCCTTTGTTCGCGGATAAATATATAGGTTGGATTGCTGATCTTCCAGAAGAAGAACAAGTAATCAATATCTTTATGGAACTTTCTGCTTTGGGTATGTCTCAGCCATTGTCTTCAAATATTCTTGAGTTCTTAAAGGCTTTACCTGTTTGTGCAAAAGAAAAAGGTATCATCTTCTCAACTCCGACAGAAATCGTTACTAAATTGAAATCTGTGGATCAGATTGATGTTCCATATCCATTGTCATGGGTAGATGAAGAAAGAGATATTAGTTGTTGGTTAGGTAACACAATGCAACGTGAAGCATTCAATAAATTGTATAGTGTTGCTGAACGTGTACATTTGTGTACAGACCGTCGTATTAAACAGGACTGGGATTATATGCAAGCAAGTAATAATTTCCGTTTCATGACCACAAAGAATACCGGAGTTTGGTTGAATCGTGGTATTTATGATTCTCCGTTTGATGCATTTACTAACTACATGAATAT
>JAFYOM010000072.1 GCA_017560165.1 Parabacteroides sp. | reverse complement strand
ATGACCACGCTGAACTATATTCATAGTAGTTGTTATCCATATTTTCATCCCAAGTAGGAGCCAGTAGACCGCTATCATATCTATCACCCCCATCTACATCACCATTATGGAAATAAAATAAAATCCGGAAATATAGATTACCGGGTGTTTCATAAAGATTAAAATCTGATCCTCCTTTGGTACCAGACTTTCTAAAATTATCGCGATCTTTTAATAGTCGCGCATATGATAATAATTCGCTCATCGATTGATCAATTTTAGTTTATCTTTTGATGGTCTATTCAATATGAGTACATGTTCCCATCTATTATTATAATATCTAATACTACTACTGGTTATAAGATATTGACCTGATACTGATTTATCGAGTATAAAATTTCCTACAGAGAGTGGTTCGAGATCATTATCATCGTACATTGGTATCTTGGGTGATGGGGTGCTTATAACGCCATTTTTTTCCAATCCATCCACCTTAGCATCGAAGACTGAATCATTAATATACCATTGGAAGTTTACCCTATGTCCGCGCATCAGTCCGAGTAAAGGTGTTCTCGTCGTAACTTCTATAGATTCCGTATTGATTTTTTGTAAAAATGAGTCTCGTTTCTTTTCTGATAGTAAATAATTATAATCTCCATATACTTCTCCGAGATACTCATGCTTTATGTATATATCGTTTTTTACGTCACCATCCATAATCAAAGTATCGTTATAATCAGCCCTACCTTCGAAATAAACCGAGTATATTTTATCCGTTCCTTTTGTGACTTGAAGTCCTGTCCTATTTCTTACATCATATTTTTCTACATATAATTCAGAATTATCTATAGATGGATGATTACTTAATATAGCGCTGGTTTGTATAGGCGTAATATGTAAACCTTCTCCAACTAATCCATTCTGCCTAGATACCCATACCATCAAATTTTTATCAATAGTATTATACCTCTCCATAATATCAACTAGATTGATATTATTCCAGAAATCGACCCACCAATCCATGATTATATTATCTGCATTAGCCCGGTTTATTTCTTGATTCATCATTTCTATGTATGATTTATTATCACAATAAATACATCTCATATCATTTGAATCTGATATATTGGATGCAAATCCTAACCCAGTCTCTTTCGCTATATTTTCAAAAAATGTATAGGTATTCTTCTGGCCGAATGATTTAAATTTGGATGAACTTAGAGATGGTAACTTATAAGAACCTGTGATAGTTAATAATTTACCTTGAGATATTCGGATACTTGTAATGTAAAATGTTAAATTTATTTTTTTATAAGCATTTTCAAATGGAGGGAGAATTTGTACCCGTACTTCATTATCAAGACTTGGATTGTCCAATAAGTTAATCAATCCATATCTATCATATACAACCATTGATACCGTAGGTAATTGTGAAGATGACTTTAAATTGAATTCTTTAACATTATCAAAATCAATAACTATATCATTGATAGCGATTAAAGGAGATATAATACCATATACCGATGATTGTTGAATCTCGGTCGGGTTATCCTTATAATCTGCTCCAGACTCCTCTACTGATGACCTAATCAATGGTATAGTAATCGGTGTCTGGATCAATTGATTATCAAATTTTACTACTATCTGACTCATATTATTAATATATAATTACACCAGAAGCCGCATCGATTCTGAATCTGGTATCTCCGACTAATGATTCATTAGCTTTTCGTTTTAGATTTGTTTTTTGAGTTGGATGTGGTACATCGGATATACTCTCAATTTCATCATTATTCGGTATTACTGTAAATAATTGTATATGATCTGCTATAGGGATGATTAATTCCATCCCGGTGTTTAATTCAAATGGATTAGAAATACCATTTAATTTACAAATAACATCCGTATAATCCGATGTACCATACGCATCAAGAGAAATTAAATCAGGACGCGCAATATACTCATTCGAAACTTCAAATATATTAAATTGAAACCCATCAATAGGCATTTTGAATGTCGTATCCAGTAAATTATACATTACGTCATTTAGGTATTCCGACTTTATCTCAGTTTTATTCTCTAATATCGAATGTATTAGTGACATTTAAATGTGTTTTTATTAAAAATAAAAAAGAGATGTATGAACATCTCTTTATTCTTCTTCTGATTTTTTACTTTTCTGTTTTGATTTTTTTGGTTTCGGCTTATCTAACCTCTCCAATAACATACCTAAAAGCTTTTTAATATCATCATCGCTCATCTCGGTGATTATGTCGCATGTAGTTTCAAGATGTTCATCTGGCGTATTTTCAGCATCTCCAGCTAAATTCATCCTCTCATTTTCTTCCTGTTTTAATTTAGCATTCAATTCAAGATCTGCATCAGACAACTTCAAGTATTTTCGAACCAAGAATTCACTTGCAAAGAATTTGACATCATTACCCTCAGCATCCATATCAACCATACTATCTTTCATCTCTTGAATAAATTCAATACGTTCTTTCATCAAACTAACTTCCAAACTTTCTTCGAAGATATTATATGACTTATATTGTAATGATACTGCTTCTAATAATTGTCTATTATCTTGAAGTTCTGGGATTGAAAGAGCTAGTTGTAATTGGAGTGGTTTGATTATGATTTGTCCGAATTGATTTCTAAGTCTCGTCACGAATCTACCAAAATCAATCTCTGTTCTTGCAACTGAACTCGCATCAGTACCAAACCAAGTCTCACCACTTTCTTGATCAAAACGATTTAATGGAATTTTAGAAATTTTATATAGTTGATTTTTAAAGAATTTAAGTTGATCATTGTCATTTAAATCCGGCCCTTCCCCACCTAACGTTTCAATCTGAGGACTACCAGATTCTGATTCGGGTAACCAATACTCTTTGTTGAATGGGATATTAGCTTGGCCGTTAAAATCTAATTCACCTGAGTCCTGGATAAACTTGATATCTTCCTTGTATTTATTCATTGCACTAGCTAAAGTCTGCATACCCATCGTCTTATTCATACCTTTGACGGGAATAGTAAACTTCATCTTATAACTAGCATTTGTAATAGTCCATATTAATTGAGCTTGTTCTACGATACGATAGATGTTGAATGGACGAATCAGACGTTCCAAATAACTTAAGCGAGAGATGCAATTGGTTTCCTGATAAGGTACATAAATAACTTGAGAATCCATTAATTTTCTCTCCTTACCTTGAACGCCTTTAAACTGATACCAATACCATTTCCCATTCTCAAATTTTCGAGTCAATGTCGCTGGATCTAAGTCGATGATACCGATAATTTTAGTCGGTTTTTCGAGTGAATCATATACAATTTCATATGCTAAAACACCTTCAACTAACCATCTCTTAAAATCATCCCAAGCACGATACTTCCAATTCAGCATTTTATAAAATCTTCGAAAACTAGTAGACATTACGTTAGTGATTTCTTTCCTAATCTCAGGTTTAAAATCATGTAACTCCTGATCCTCGATAAATGGTTCTACAAAATATGTATAATCAGAATCATACACAATTGCTTCATTGGACATAGTATCTAATATATCCTCTAGTTCTGGTTGAAGTGCCAGTTTACGTAAGGCTTCTCGTTTTTGTGCAAAATCCTTTTCAAAAAAACTCCGATCCTGATTTTGTTTTACTTTCCATGAACTGGCCATGGAAGAGAAGAGATTCTGATTAGATAACTGATTTTGTTTTGAGATGAGATTAGAATCTGCCGGAATAGCTCTAAGATTATTGATAACATCTTCCTCATAATTCATACCGAGTCTCGACATGTTTGAAAAGAATTTAGATATCATTCTCTTCTTTTTTTGAGGTTCATGATATGAAGTATGGAAATTCGCAGACTGTTTGAGACCAGGAATTTTTTTATAATCCTGATCCTCTCCTATCATCATTTCATAACCTTTATATAATTCATTAATCTCTATCATATTATCACTTCAAATTATCAGTCTTGATAATGACTTTTTTGGTATTTATATCTTTATATTGCAATTCAAATTTAGGATTATCTAAGATTACCCAACAGATATTCTTCATGGTTTTCGGATTACGTTTATATTGGACACATATACCGTCTGTAAATACCATTACTAGGTCGGCAATTTTCCCTTTAAAGCGTTTATCGGTTAATAAAAGATCCCAACATGGTTTTAATTCCGTTTCCCCACGACCTTTTACAGTAGCATTTCGCAAATCTCGTTTCAACGCTTTTAAATCCGTATATTCTTGAATATCTTGAATTTGTGTATCGCATTGAATAACGTATAATTTAATAGGTTTCTTAGCTAATGCGACTGTATATATATGCGATAATACCATTTTCAATTGATCATCTGACATCGAACCGGATGAGTCAATAAAAGCACACATATAATCTAAATTATCATATTTATCTTTATCAGTTCTTGCTATACGACCCTGAGAAACTAATACATTTTTATTGGTATATGCTTGTCTTTTATTTTCTGGAGAGATAGATTTACCAACGATTTTCTTTAGTTCTTGCTTCCAATCATGCGTAACCGCATATAGATCAGTGATTTTTGTTATAAATTTACCACCGATTTTACCTTGGAATTTTTTCATCTCTTTCATTGCAGTTTCAGCCCAGTCTTTCTCGATAGCTGATTCTGAACCACCCTCATCATATCCTTCGCTTTTGGCAATTTGATCTCCAGTCAATTGATCAATGAATCCACCCGGAGTTGATGGGATATCTGATAACTCATCTGGTCCAATACAATCTTCTGGACGTACTACTCCTTGATTACCCGATCCTCTACTATTTGAATTATCTTGACTATTACTATTTTGATTACCCTGCTGATCAGAACCACCTTTATTCTTGTCATTTGGATTATTGACTGGCGGTGGGGCTAATCTAGGATCCGGTCGCATACTAGATCCACTAGCTGAACCTCCTTGCAAAGCTTTTTTAATTGCTTCGATCGCATCTTCATAACCATTTTTATACTCTGTACTATTTACTCCCATAATTTTAAATTTTCAATTTTCCATCTTTATAATCTTTCATAGCCTGATTCCACCCATTAACATAATCTTGGGCTTTAGAAGCCATAGCCGACTGACTAGAATTATCCATAGTATCTTTTGTTTGACCGGGTATGTCTTTATATATCGCCTCAAAACTCCAAGTACTATATTTTTCATCAACATAAGCCTTCATTTTCTTCATCGTGTCGAGACTAAACAATCCCATACCGTCTGGGACTTTAGCTAACGTTATATTACATTCGTGATCTCCTGCTATATT
>JAFYOM010000071.1 GCA_017560165.1 Parabacteroides sp. | reverse complement strand
GTAAAGAAAATGGTCTTCATACTGCTCTAGATACCTCCGGTTATATTTGTTCAGATAGAGCTTTGGAGGTTTTAAACTTTGTTGATTTAGTCTTATTAGATATTAAAACCATAGACTCCTCTTTGCATCACCAATTAACCGGTGTAGAGCAAAAAAATACACTTACTTTTTTAGAAGAATTAGAAAGCCGTCAGATCCCAACATGGATTCGCCATGTATTGGTTCCGGAGTTGACTGATAGAGATGACGCATTAGAACGCTTGGCACAATATCTTAGTTCTTATAAAACCATTCAAAAGATAGAATTGCTTCCTTATCATACCATGGGCGTTCATAAATATGAGGCATTAGGCCTTGATTATCCATTAAAAGGAATAGCTCCATTGTCAAAAGAACGATTGGAAAATGCGAAGGCTATTTTCCGTAAATGGGGATTTGTTTTTTAATGTTTATCCATCCTTTCTTTATATCTATTAGTCTATAAAATTTATCGATTGGGAAAATTCTTTTAGTCAACCTTTTACGATTTATATTTGTTCTACAATCAAGAAAATATAATCATTATAAAAAAGTAAAGGGTATGACAACAATTATTAATTCACACGTTCCTGAGTTCAAAGTTCAAGCATTTCATAATGGTGCTTTTAAAACGATAAGCCATGAAGATTTGAAAGGTAAATGGGCAATCTTCTTTTTCTATCCAGCTGATTTTACATTTGTTTGTCCGACGGAATTGGTCGATATGGCAGAAAAATATAGTAGATTTCAAGAAATGGGAGTGGAAGTTTATTCTGTAAGTACGGATTCTCATTTTGTCCATAAAGCTTGGCATGATACTTCCGAATCTATTCGAAAAATTAAATATCCGATGTTAGCTGATCCAACAGGTGTATTGAGTCGCTCTTTTGGTGTGATGATTGAAGATGCTGGAATGGCTTATAGAGGTACATTTGTGATTAATCCGGAAGGGCAAATTAAACTGGCAGAAATTCATGATAATGGAATTGGTCGAAATGCGGATGAATTACTTCGAAAAGTAGAAGCAGCCCAGTTTGTTGCTGCTCATCCAAATGAGGTTTGTCCGGCTAAGTGGAAAAAAGGTGATGTGACTTTGAAACCAAGTATCGATTTGGTTGGAAAGATTTAAATAACTAATAAATCATACCTCATGTGTTTGTTTGAGTTTCGAAGGGATACATGAGGTATGTATTGTAAAAAGAATAGAGGATGTTAGATGTTACAATGAAAAATCAGCTTACGGCTGTTTTTGCCGAGCTGAATTCCTATTATTTGTTAGATATTGCGGTAGAACCGACACATGAAAGTAGGGATGAATTAATTGAATTGTTGGAAGATGTAGCCTCTTGTTCTGACCATATTTCTTGTCGAATCTCAGAAGGAAAAGGGTTACGACTATCCTTGTTAAAAAACGAGCAACCAACCGGTATTTTTTTTAGAGCTGTCCCTAATGGGCATGAGTTTACCTCTTTATTATTGGCAATTTTAAATAGTGATGGAAAGGGTAAGAATCTACCCGATGAAAGTACAATTTCTCGTATCCGAGCATTGAATGGCCCGATAAAATTGACAACGTATGTTTCACTAACCTGTACAAATTGTCCGGATGTGGTACAAGCTTTGAATATCATGGCTATTCTTAATTCGCAAATAATACATGAAACGGTGGATGGAGCTATAAATCAAGAGGAGGTTGAGGTGATGAAAGTTCAAGCTGTTCCTTCCGTTTTTGCTGATGAAAAATTACTTCATGTTGGTCGTGGTGATTTAGGAGCTCTTCTTGCCGAATTAGAAGAAAAATATGGATTTAAAGAAGATGAGATAGATACTTGTATAAAGAAGTATGATTTGATTGTGGTTGGCGGAGGACCAGCCGGAGCTTCTTCAGCAATTTATTCGGCTCGAAAAGGTTTGAATGTTGCAGTTTTGGCAGAGCGAGTAGGAGGACAGGTAAAGGAAACTGTTGGAATAGAGAATTTAATATCTGTACCTCAAACGACCGGAGCACAATTAGCCGCTGATTTATACGCACATATGCGTGAATACCCGATTGATATTTATGACTATCGTCGTATAGAAAAGGTGTTTTTGGAGAAGGATTTAAAGTTACTTGAAACAGCAAGAGGTGAACGTTTTGCTGCACCTGCCGTGATTGTTGCAACCGGTGCAAGTTGGCGTAAACTCAATATTTCGGGTGAAACAGAATATATAGGAAGAGGTGTTGCCTTTTGTCCACATTGTGATGGACCTTTTTATAAAGGGAAACATGTGGCCGTGGTAGGAGGAGGTAATTCTGGAATTGAGGCTGCGATTGATTTGGCCGGTATCTGTTCCAAAGTAACTGTTTTGGAGTTTATGGAAGAGTTGAAAGCGGATCAAGTTTTACAAGAAAAACTTAAAAGCCTTCCTAATGTCGAAGTCTATTTGCATACCCAGTCATTAGAGGTCATCGGAGACGGAGAAAAGGTTACGGGCCTTTATGTACAAGATCGTTTAACCTTAGAGAAGAGAGTGATTGATCTGGATGGTATTTTTGTACAAATTGGATTGGCTGCCAATAGTGGTGTTTTTAAAGAGATTGTAAATACCAATCGAATGGGAGAAATTCTGGTTGATGCTCATTGTCGGACCAATATCCCCGGAATTTATGCTGCCGGTGATGTTTCTACAGTACCCTATAAACAAATTATTATTGCGATGGGAGAAGGAGCAAAAGCCGCATTATCAGCATTCGAGGATCGAATGAAAGGCCTTTTATCTTAAAAAAGAAATGAGAGAACAGTGTTTGAAACCTTTTCTCTCTTTTTGTATGTGTTAAATACGTGCTAACGTTGTTACAATAAACTCCCAAGTTCGTGCGATGGAAGGTATACTAATTCGTTCATCCGGAGAATGTGGATATTGTAAATCTGGACCAATTGAGATCATATCCATATTAGGATAGGCTTCTTGGATAATACCACACTCAAGTCCAGCATGTATTACTTTTGTTTCAGGTTTCTTTCCGTATAGATCCAAATAAGTTTGCTGCATAACTTTTAAAATTGGAGAGTCAATATTAGGCTGCCATCCTCCGTATGCGCCTCCATATTCAACTTTTGCTCCAGCCATAGAGAATATGCTTTCTAAACTTGAACATACAGCCTCTTTGCGGGTTTCAGATGAGCTACGAACTAATATTTGAATTGCAATTAGCTCTTTGGATGATTTGACAATCGCTAAATTTGCAGAAGATTCAACAGTTCCCGGGAAATCCGCTAACATACTGATGACTCCATTTTGGCAACCTTCAATTGCATTGATGAGATCGTCTTGAATCTCTTCTGGAATCAAGGTTTCCGGTAAATGAGTCATTTCTGCAACAAAGTTGATATTGTTTTCGATGTTCTTATATTCATTACGATACATCTCTTGATAATCTGCAACTAATTCCCATAGAGCTTCTGCGTTGTCTCCTGGAATTGTAATGGTTGCAAATGCTTCACGTGGAATCGCATTACGTAATGAACCTCCTTCAATAGAAGCAAGGCGAGCTCCATAGTCACGTACCGCTTCTTTTAAGAAACGGAACATTAGTTTATTCGCATTTGCACGTCCTAAATGGATGTCAACTCCTGAATGTCCTCCTTTTAATCCTGTTAAAGCAATCTTTACGGCAACATCTCCTTCTGGAATATAGGTGTCATCTTTGAATTGCATGGAGATATTAAGATCAGCGCCTCCGGCACAACCTACGAACAGTTCACCCTCTTCTTCTGAGTCACAGTTGAGAAGGATTTCTCCTTTTAAGAATCCGGGCTTTAATCCTACAGCTCCATCCATACCAACCTCTTCATTAATGGTGAAAAGAGCTTCTAATGGACCGTGTTTTAAGTTCTTATCAGCTAAAACAGCCATGGCATATGCAACTCCTATACCGTTATCTGCTCCTAACGTGGTGTCACGGGCTGTTACCCAATCACCATCGATATAAGCATCTATTGGATCGGTTACGAAGTCATGTTTAATAGACGAGTTTTTTTGTGGAACCATGTCTAAATGTGACTGCATGATAACGGTTTAGTGGTCTTCCATACCGGGATATGCCGGTTTACGAATCAAAACGTTTCCCACCTCATCTTGCAAGGTTTCCAATCCCAATTCATTACCAAAAGTTATCATGAAACGGGTTACAGCCTCCATGTGTCCGGTAGGACGAGGTATCTGAGTAAGGTCATAGAAATAACCCCAGACAGGCTGTGGAGAAAGATTTTTGATTTCTGCTGACATAAAAACTTTGTTTTTAATTGGCTGTTGCCAATTTGAAATTAATAAATGTATTTATAGTATAGAACAAGTTAACGAACCATTTTGTTTATTAAGGATTGTCAATTGTCTGTTTTTTTCGATTGATGATAGGTAGAGCTATTACCCCTACTAATCCAGTTAGTCCAAGCCATATTGTTTGTACGGTATGTACTACTAATGCAAAAGCTGCAGCATCTGTTTCTCTTACTCCAAAACAGACTAATGTGGCTATAACCATGAAATGCCAAGGACCTATTCCTCCTTGAACAGGGACAGCTACAGCAATACTTCCCATTGTAAAGGCAATCAAACCAACAACAATCCCTAGATCTTGCGTGAAATCAAAAGCAAAAAAGGTGATGTAGAAATAGAAGAAGTAACCGATCCAAATTAACAAAGTTTGAATAAGGAAGAGCCCTTTTTGTTTCATCAACCAAACACTTTTCATGCCTTCCCAAATGTTTTGCAACATCGACTTGGCTTTCTTTACCAGCGTAAAGTTACTCATATAAGTAAAAACAAACCAAATTCCAATGATAAAAACTACCCCAATAATGTAAATCCAAATAGAGTTGAACATGGATTGAAATCCTTCCAATAAGGAGGGGTTTTTAGCAAAGAAATCTTGAAAGAATCCAAAGTTGAATAGAATGATGGAACAGGTGATAAGACCGACCATAACCGTATCACTTACACGGTCAATCAATAAGGTTCCTAATAGACGTGTAAAGGGTATTTTGTCATATTTAGTAATCATTCCGCAACGCCATACCTCTCCGACACGAGGCAGAACTAAGTTGACTGCATAATTACCTAAAACAGCATAAATAACATTATCGGTTCTGACTTTATCTCCTAGTGAACGGATTAATAATCCCCATCGAATACCACGCATGATATTGGCTCCTAATCCAAAAAGTAAAGAAAAAAGGATAATGTCATAACGGACTCCTTTATGGATAACCTCCCAAATTTCGTTGATATCCATTTTACTATATAAATACCAAAGTAGTAAACAACCGAATGCGAGTGGAAGTATTATTTTAAGAAACGTGCGTAGAATTGTTTTAAAATCCATTATGCGTAGATGAATTTAATTATTTGTTGTATTTTTGTACGTCTGCAAAGATAAACATTATATTGAAATACGAACACATTACACCGAAGAAGTGGATGAGATTAGTTAAACCAAAGAAGGCATTAGGACAACATTTCTTAAAAGATTTGCAAATAGCTGAACGAATTGCAGATACATTGTCCGAATATAAACAATTACCAGTACTCGAAATAGGCCCTGGAATGGGGGTACTTACTCAGTTCTTATTAGATAAAGAACATGATTTGACGGTGGTTGAGCTGGATATGGAATCGGTGGATTATCTTGAACAAAACTTTCCCGCTTTAGAGGGACGAATTTTAGCCGAAGATTTTTTACGTTTGGATCTTAGTAAATTATTCCCTGAACAGTTTTGTGTGATAGGTAATTATCCTTATAATATATCCAGTCAGATATTTTTCAAAGTACTTGATTATAAAGAGCAG
>JAFYOM010000070.1 GCA_017560165.1 Parabacteroides sp. | reverse complement strand
GGTCAATTCAAAGCTACCGGGTACTCGTTTAACATAGATATCCTCTGCTTTTACTCCATGTCTTTCTAGTGTGTTGCATGCACCTTCTAATAGTTTTTCAGTGATATTTTTATTCCATTCTGCAACCACAATTCCAAACTTTTTTCCAGCTCCATTAGGAACACTGTTAAAGTCGTATTCAGATAAATTTTGATAAGCTGTAGCCATAATTATTTCTTTAAAAAAAAGGATGTCTTTTTGATGAGACATCCTCTTTCTGTTATTATTATAAATGTTATGAAAATTCAATTATTTTGCAGCAGAAGCACGAGTGATATATTTATCGATATCAGAAGCTTCCATTGAATTGAAATATTTTTCTTTGATAGTAGTGTAAGCTTTTACAGCGTTGCTGTATTGTTGTAGGCTTTCGTAAGCAATACCAGCTTTTTTCAAATATGCCGGGCTGATTACTTCATTGTTAGCTTGGCTAGCTGCTTTTTCAAAATAGCTGATGCCTTCTTTTACATTGCCCATATTTACATAGCAATCTCCAATCAAACCTGTAATAGCCGGAGAAATCATTTCATCGTTTCCGTTGAACGATTTCAACATGTCCAAAGCTTTTTCGTTTTCACCTAATTTGAAGTAACAGATACCTGCATAAGCTTTAGCTAAGTTTCCTGCGTCTGTACTTCCATACTGGTTAATGATTGCTTCAAATCCTTCATAATCTGCACCGTTTCCGTTTAATGCCAAATTGAAAGAATCTTTTGCAAAATATTGTTCGCCTTTGAACATTGCTGCTGCTGCTTTCTTTTCTTGAGGAATCAAATAACCATGTTTGATACCTAATACAGCTCCAATAACAAGAGCAAGAGCGATAATTCCGTAAATAATTTTCTTTGAATTGTTTTCAATAAATTGTTCTGATTTTGAAACAATTTCTTCGACTTCTAACTCTTTGTTGATGTCTTTTCCCTTAGTAGCCATAATGTTTTATAGTTGTTATTATTTTATCAATGATTTATGCCTGTGGCAATTCAAGTCGCAAAAGTAGTTTTTTTTACTGAGAAAATCTATACTTAGAACTATATTTTTTATTTTTGTGCTATTAATATAGTGCGGATGATACTTAAAAGGCTTTCTATACTTAATTATAAAAATATTCTTCAAGCAGAAGTTACTTTTTCTCCCGGTATAAATTATTTTTTCGGAAATAATGGAATGGGAAAGACTAATTTATTAGATGCAATTCATTATCTCTCTTTTTGTAAAAGTCATACTAATACACCCGATTCCCAAATTATCCATAATGAACAGAATCTATGTGTGTTACAAGGTGAGTATGAATATGAGGGACGAGGAGAAGATATCTTTTGTGCAATTCGTAGACATCAACGAAAACAGTTTAAACGGAATAAAAAAGAATACGATAAATTATCGGAACATATAGGCTTATTACCTTTAGTAATGGTTTCTCCGGCAGACTCGGAGCTGATCCAAGGGGGGAGTGAGGAACGCCGCCGTTTTCTTGATGTTATTATTTCGCAACAAGATAAACCTTATTTGCATGCGTTGATCCAATATAATAAAGCATTACTTCAACGAAATGCTCTTTTAAAAGAGCAATGTATGGATACCTCTTTGTATGAGGTATTAGAGATGCAGTTGGATATGTATGGGCGTATGGTTTATGATAAGCGGAAACAATTAGTTGAAGACTTTACTCCGATATTTAATGAGTATTACCGAACGATTTGTCAGTCATCGGAACAGGTAGGGCTACGTTATATTTCTCAATTGGAAAAAGGAGATTTAGCAGAACTGTTAGCTGCCAATCGGGAACGGGATCGAATTTTAGGCTATACCTCTACAGGTATTCATAAAGATGAATTGGAGATGACACTTAATTCTTTCCTTATTCGACGTGTTGGTTCGCAGGGACAGAATAAAACATACCTGATCGCTTTAAAACTGGCTCAGTTTATGTTCTTGTCTCAGAGAGGACAGACTTGTCCGGTGTTGTTGTTGGATGATATCTTTGATAAATTGGATGCAGATCGAGTTGAGCAAATTATAAAACTTGTAAGTGGGGATCAGTTTGGACAGATTTTTATTACTGATACTAATCGGAAATATTTAGATGCGATTTTGCAATCGATTAATCATGGATATGTTTTGTTTAAAGTAGAACAAGGTACAGTTCTGCCATTGGAGGATATGCCATGATACATCAGAACACGCAAACGTTAGGTGAGGCACTTCGTGAATTTTTTGAAGGTAATAGCGAATTGCGTAGAAATATTTTGGAGATTAGAGTTCAGAGAGGGTGGAGAGAATTGTTTGGTCCGATGGTGGCTCAATATACACGTGAACTTTTTGTAAAAAACGGAGTTCTCTATGTTTCCTTAACCTCTTCTGTTTTACGGAATGAATTAGTGTTATGTCGTGAACGAATGATAAAAAGTTTAAACGATTATGCCGGTTCTGAAGTTATTAAAGATATCGTGATTCGGTAAATGTTAAATGATTATTATGGGAATAAAAGAAATAGAAGATGTGCCTTTTGAAGAGGTCTATGAAGTCGAAAAATATGGTGATTATTATTCGGAGAATAAATTCTGGAAAAAAGTTCAACGTGTAGCTAAAAAGGTAGGAGCAACTGTTATGCGTCCGGTCTTTCAATTATATTATTTATTACATGATGAACAGGTCTCTTTGCAACATAAAGCTTATATTTTAGGAGCTTTGGGCTATTTTATTCTGCCTCTAGATTTTATTCCGGAAACGATTTTAGCTATGATTGGTTATACAGATGATATTGCAGTCATGGGCTTGGTTTTGAAACTTGTGAAAGATAGTTTGACTCCGGAAATTAAAGCAAAAGTAGAAGCTAAAATTACAGAACTTCTACATACGGATGACATATAATCGATTATAATGTCTCTTTCTCCGTAATAATCAGATCCATTTTTTTATCGAATGGTTCAGTCGGAATGTGTTCTTTTAGTTGGAAACTATAACATATTCCAATCTTAGGGGCTGAAAGTGTAGATAAGAGGCGGTCATAAAACCCTTTCCCTCTACCTAAACGGTTATGTTGTTTGTCAAAGGCTACACCGGGAACAATCACTAAGTCTATCTCCTCTTCTGGAACAGTCAAGCTATCTTCAGAAGGTTCCCAAATGCCAAATGCTCCGATTTTTAAAGACTTCTGACCGGCATATAAAAATAATTGCAGATCATTTCCTTTGACAACCGGTAACAAAATACGTTTGTGCTTGTACCATTTTTCGATAAAATGGGCAGTTTGTACTTCTCCCGGAAGAGCATGATAAAAAGCAATGCAAGAAGCTTTTTGAAAAAGAATACTCTCTTCCAATCTACTCATGATTTTAGAGGATAACTCCTGCAACGTAGCCTCCTTATATAATTTCTTTAAAGAGGCTATCTCTTTCCGAAGAGCCTGTTTGGCTTCGCACAATTTCATTAGGGCTGTGTCTCTTTTAATGTAGGGAATGCTTTACCCTCTTTCAAAACTTTTATTGCCTGTTTTAATGTTGTATCATCGTTTTGGAAAATCGGATAGAACCCTGCATCGTCAAAAAAGTTACGAACAATATAGGCTTGTAACTGCTTTTCAATCAACTTTCCGGAGATATTGATTAAGCTTGGACGTCTTTTGATGCCCTTTCTGCTAGCATAATTGATGAAATCTGGAAGTAATGGTTGTTGTTGCAAATATTGATGTAATTCTTGATAATTTTTGAAAGATGCAAGTTTATCATAATGCTGATCTGAATATTCAAGTACATACAGATTCATCGTTCCAGAGTTGATAACCTGAGAAAAGTATGAGGTAACGCCTGTTGTGTCACGTGGAATAAATATATCCGGCATAATACCGCCACCTCCGTAAACTGGTCTTCCCATCGTGGTTTCAAACTTTTCATCGGCGTTTAGTTTGATGCTATCAGCTGTGTCAAATTCCCCTCGCATGAATCGATTATAAATATCATGATCATATTCTTCCTCTTCACCTAATTCATATTTCTTTTGAATACAGCGTCCGGAAGGGGTATAGTAACGAGCGATGGTTAGGCGGAATTCTGAACCATCTGTTAATTGAATAGGGGATTGAACTAATCCTTTACCAAATGTACGGCGGCCAATGATTAAACCACGGTCATTATCTTGGATGGCTCCTGCGAAAATTTCACTGGCAGAAGCAGAGAATTCATCTGTTAGAATTACGATAGGATCCTCCTTACAGGTTCCAGTCCCATTCGTATAGATATCTTTGCGAGGAAAAGCCTTTCCTTCGGTGTACACAATCATGTGGCCGTCCGGCATGAACTCATTAACCATATTGATAGCAGCATCCATGTATCCGCCGGTGTTTCCACGAAGGTCGATGATAAAGGAAGAACAATTAGCCTGTTTTAGTTTTGCAATGGCTGTAATAAATTCATTATAGGTTGTACGACCGAATTTGCTTACTTTGATATAGCCGATTCCTTCACTGATTTCATAAGCGACATCGACTGAATGTACGGGTACTTCTCCACGGGTTACGTCAAAATACAACAATTCGGGTTCATTTTTACGCTTTATACCTAACTTAACTATACTATTTTTGGCTCCACGAAGTGTTTTCATAATTACCTCTTGATCGCTTTTGTTTCCGGCATATAAAGAGTCATTGATGGTAATGATGCGGTCAAACGGTTTTAAGCCGGCTTTTTCAGAGGGACCTCCCGGAATAACATTGATAATCAATATTGTATCGGTTTGCATATTGAATGAAACCCCGATGCCACTGAATGAACCTTCTAAATCTTCATTGGCTCTTTCTACATCTTCTGCCGGAATATATACCGAGTGTGGATCCAATTCACTGAAAATTTTAGGAATGGCATCTTCTATCAATTCATTTATGTTAACAGTATCCACATACTGTTCGTCAATAATATTTAATATAGTATTGATTTTGTTTCCAACAGAATAATTCTGTCTCTGTCCTTGTTTTTGGCCCAATCGGAGATAATGGTTTCCAATGAATATACCCAAAGCGATGCTTAAAGCGATGATAACAGGTAACCAGGTAGATAGACCTTTATTCTTCTCCATAAAACGTTTCTTAATTTTAATCGTTTATTTCAACATGTTCAATTGTAACACCTGCGCGGCGCAATAGGTTGCATCCATCTTCCACTCTGTATTTTTCAGAATAAACGACGCGCTTGATACCGGATTGAATAATTAGCTTAGCACATTCGATACAAGGAGCGGATGTTACATAGATAGTGGCATCTTTACTGCTGTTGGAAGAGGCAGCAACTTTGGTGATGGCATTTGCTTCCGCATGCAGTACGTAGGGTTTAGTGACGTTGTTTTCGTCCTCGCAAATATTTTCAAATCCAGACGGTGTCCCATTATACCCATCTGAGATAATCATTTGATCTTTTACAATGAGTGCTCCAACTTGACGCCTCTTACAATAGGAATTTTCGGCCCAAACGGTAGCCATACGCAAATAACGCTTGTCCAATTCAAGTTGTTTGTCGGTCTTATTGCACATCGTTTTCTGTTTTAGAAATGTCTAACTAATAGATTAAAGAACAAAAATACATATATATTGGAATATATGGTGTATATTTTTATTTTTTTATTGAATTAGGATAACTCGAAGTTTTTCATTAGGATGAAAATGAAACATTTTGTCATGTTTTGTTCTCTGTATGAAAGAAAAATACAAAAGAAAATATGGGTTTCTGTATAGGGAAAAAAGCCATAGTCAAGAAAATAAAATTACCCGGCGACTAATCAGGAATTAGGTCCGATGTAATTCAAATTAAGTCCGATGTAATTTTTAATATCTTTAACTGAGATCAAATAAAAAAATATCTTTGTGGTGTTAGTTTACCGTTGACAACTTCAAACCGTTCCGGTGGTAGCAGGAGATAATGAAATTCCTTTAAAAACCAAGGACTCTGCATCCTCTCCATCGACTGTAACGGCAAAGTCGCCTCCAACAAAATCAACGTGAAAGAGTAATGGAATTGAAAAAGGGAAGTTGATAGTTCAATCTCAACTTCCCTTTATAATTATGATAGGATTCCGTTCCTTTTTAATAAAGCCTTTATATCCGGGTCTTTTCCTCTGAAACGTTTGTATAGGATATCCGGATCTTCGGAGTTCCCTTTTTCTAATATGTGAGAACGAAATGAGTGAGCTGTTTCTTGATTAAATATGCCTGTTTCTTTGAATAGGGAAAAGGC
>JAFYOM010000069.1 GCA_017560165.1 Parabacteroides sp. | reverse complement strand
TAACTGTGATAAACCTTATATCCGTTCTTCTGAAGTTGTTTTGATGTTGGCTGAAGCATACGCAGAAGCTGGTCAGGAAGCACAGGCTAAATCAACATTGAATACATTGTTGGCAGCTCGTACAAAAGAAGGTGCTCCTACAATGACATGTGATAACTACAAAGGTGGTTTGGCAATCAAAGATTTGATCAAATTGCAGTGGAGCATCGAAATGTGGGGTGAACATGGTTTAGGTTTCTTGAACGCAAAACGTTGGGGATTAGCTATTGACCGTGCTGGTTCAACTATTCACTGGCGTACTGGTTCATTGAGCCAAGAACACATGACTTACGAGGTTCCGAAGGAAGAATACAACTTCAATGCAGGTTGGGGTAGATAATCGAATTCGATAACCAGATATAAAAAGAGCCGATCTTTAAGACCGGCTCTTTTTTTATTTAAGCGTTTTTTATTATTGGTTGAGTGCCTGTTTGATGTCTGCAATAATGTCTTCAGCATGTTCGATACCAACAGATAGACGGATCAAATCTGGAGCAACTCCTGCTTCAATTAGTTGTTCGTCTGTCAATTGGCGATGTGTATGGCTTGCCGGATGAAGGACACATGTGCGTGCATCAGCTACGTGGGTCACGATACAGATCATTTTTAGGTTATCCATGAAACGAATAGCCTCTTCACGTGTACCTTTTAGACCGAATGCAATCACTCCACATGTTCCGTTTGGCATGTATTTTTGAGCCAATTCATGATACTTATTGCTTTTTAGTCCCGGATAGTTTACCCAAGCAACCTGTTCGTTTGCTTCCAACCATTCTGCCACTTGTTGTGCATTTTTACAATGCTGTGGCATACGTAGATGCAAGGTCTCTAATCCTAGATTTAATAAGAATGCATTTTGCGGAGATTGGATAGAACCTAAATCACGCATTAATTGAGCCGTTGCTTTTGTCATGTAAGCCATTTTACCAAATGCTTTGGTATAGGTTAAGCCGTGATAAGATTCGTCGGGAGTTGTTAACCCTGGGAATTTATCAGCATGTGCTTCCCAATCAAAATTACCGCTATCAACAATTACTCCACCGACACAAGTCGCATGACCATCCATGTATTTGGTTGTAGAATGGGTTACGATATCAGCACCCCATTCGAATGGACGGCAGTTGATTGGAGTTGCAAAGGTATTGTCAATAATCAAAGGTACACCTTGACCATGGGCGATGCGTGCAAATTTTTCAATGTCTAATACATTCATACCCGGATTAGACATCGTTTCTCCAAACAAAGCTTTGGTATTAGGCTGAAATGCTGAGATGATTTCTTCCTCAGAGGCATCCGGATCCACGAATGTAACGTCAATACCTAATTTCTTTAGTGTAACCCCAAATAGATTGAATGTTCCTCCATAGATGGTTGAAGAACAGACCATGTGGTCACCTGCCTGACAAATATTAAATACAGCATAGAAATTAGCAGCCTGTCCGGAAGAGGTTAACATCGCACCTACACCACCTTCTAAAGCTGCGATTTTGGCAGCAACAGCATCATTGGTTGGGTTCTGTAAACGAGTATAGAAATATCCACTCTCTTCTAAGTCGAACAATTTAGCCATCTGTTCGCTTGTATCATACTTAAAAGTTGTACTCTGATAAATAGGTAGAACGCGGGGTTCTCCTTTTGTTGGTTGCCAGCCCCCTTGTACACAAAGGGTTTCTGGTTTTAAAGAATTGTTCATTATATGAATAGATTTGTATGTTTTTATTATTTGTCGGCAAAATTAAACAATAGTTTGTTTGAGTCACAATATCTTCTTCTGTAAAATACGGAACCATATAAAAGAAACGACTCCTTTTATGAGACTGGAGATGCTGATGGCCCACCAAACTCCGTTAATCCCTAATCCTAACGCAGTTAACCCAATCGCCATTGGAATACGTAGGATGTTGAATACTATACTGATAATAGCAGGTGGAACTGTTTGGCCTGTTCCATAAAAGAGTCCTTGCATTGTGATTTCCAACATCATGAAAATCATGGTATAGCCATCAATCCGAAGGAAAACACCTCCTGCTTCATAGGCCTCTTTTTCCGGAATAATTAAAGAAAATATTTCACTTCCCCAAAAGATAAATAATGCAGAACAGAATAGTCCAAGCCATGCTGTTATCTTTAATGTGATATGAAAAGATTTGATTACACGTTCTTTCTTATTTGCTGCAAAATTTTGAGCAACGAAGGTACTGAGGGCGGTACTGAATCCTTGTGAGGTATTCCAGGCTATCGCTTCCATTTGGCCACCGGCTGTGAGCGTCATTAATCCGATATGTCCACCATGGGTTGAAGCCGTACGTCCCATTAATAGGTTAATGAGGGCAAACAGACTATTAAGTAATGCAACAGGTAGTCCTAAATGAAAAATGTGTTTGCTATATCGTTTTTTTAAACGAACCAAAAAAGGAATTCCACCAAACAGTATTTTCTTCTTCTTTAAATATAGGATAAAGAGCAATAGAACGGTCGCTTCTGAAAGCCAAGTTGCCCATGCTGCACCATGAACGCCTAAATCGAATAGAAAGATGAATATCGGATCTAAAATCATATTCATCACTAATCCTGTTCCACTGATATAAAAAGGAATCTTACTTAATCCGGCAGCATTGTATATCCCGGTGCAGGCCGCAGATAGTAAGAGAAAAGGGAAACCAGTGGCTATGATACGTAAATAGGAAACAGCTTTATGGGTGATTGCTGATTCCAATTTGAATAATCCGACAATGGGATAGGCTGCAAGAAAGAGAAGCGCTCCCCAACAAAGGGAGATAAGCAGAGCGATCGTTAAGTTATGAGAGGCATAATTACGAGCATCATCTTCTTCATGTGCTCCGATACATTGTGCCACACTAACCTCTGCTCCGACTTTGTTTAAGTAAGAGATGGAATTCGTCATCCATGTTAAAATACCGACAGCTCCGATAGCGGCTACAGCTTCACTACCTAAACGACCAACCCATGCCATATCCGTAATGCTATAGGCCATTTGGATAAAAGAGGTCCCCATGATGGGAAGAGCCAAATGGAATAGTTGTTTCTGAATGGGTCCTTCTGTCAGATTTTTTGCTCCTTGCATGATGTGATGTTTTGATTGCACAAAAGCGGCATTTAAATAGTGATGTGTGTACTATTTAAATGCCGTTTTATTATAGACTTGGTGTTTGGTGTATATGATTAGAAATTGATGTTTACACCAACCATTGCACTAAAACCTTGCATCGGATAACCGTAGTAAAGTTCATACTTTTGGAACAGGATATTGTTTAGTTTTAAGTAAGCTCCAAATGTATCATTGATGGTATAGTTTCCGGTAAGATTCAGTTCATTGATGTTTTTCATATCTTGAGAACTTCCTCCTTCGTATCCTAAAAAGGTTTTACGACCGGTTGCTAAATAATAGTCTAAAGAGGCTGTCAACTTTTGGATTGGGCGAACTGTGATACCTGCATTGATTTCCATTTTAGGTTTTCCGTATACCTCTTCGAGATTAGAAACACTCCATGCGTTATAGACACCTTTTAAATTGATGTCGAATAGCTGTTGATAGCTATATTTAACTTGTACTCCTCCAAAAGCTTTCTTTGCATTATCTTGTAAAATAGAGAGATAGCTGAAAGCATCCTTCTCTGGGGTATAAAATGGAACGAAAAATAGTTCGTTGTTGGTAATTTGATAACCTCCAAAAATGTCGAACCAAAATCCCGGTGCAACTCCACTGCGGATACCGATTGTTCCATCCAAAAAGTTGAGTGAAGGCATCAATTCAAACATTGATGAGGCATAACGATTGATTCGTGACAAGCTATAAAGGCTGTTGGAATACATCTTACCACCTGCATTCAAGTAAAGCTCTGTCTTTTCTGCGATCTCTATATCGGCAGAGATATTAGGAGAGGCCATGAATTTACTTTCTTCTCCGGTTGAGAACATGATGTTTGCTCCTAAGCGGACATTCCAGTTGTCACCATGTACTTTATAGTAAGGATTCAAAGTCACTTCTGCATGATTCTGGTACTCCATTTGTTCTTCACCATTGATTAGTGGCAAGCTGTAATTGAAATATTCTAAGTAACCTCCAATACCGATGCGTTGTTCTCCTCCAAAACGGGCATTCAAGTCAAATTTAACTTCAAATGTCTGTTCTGTTGGTCCCTCTATATTTTTATTGAAAGCATATTTTTGAGAGAAGTTGGTATATCCCAAATCAAGAAGATAGCCGATAGGTGACTCCTCTTTGGATTCTATACCGATAGAAGCTTGGATGGTTTGATTTGCTTGATTCGTTTCACGATCATAAGCTGCTAAAGTCGTAGATAGGGTAGGATTTATGACCGGTAATCCGTAATAGTTAAATGCTGAATAACCATATTTGATACCCATATCCAACGTAAGTTTGTCAAACGCATGTTTAAAATTTAGACCACCTAAATTGTCATTTAACTTAGCTTTAACCTTTTCTTCAGTATCAATATATTTGACATTCCCGTTTGTAGAGCGATGGGAGAACCAAACATTCAATTTGTCTTTATCCGTATTTAAAATGTGATAACCCACATCACCATTTAAATTCAGATAAGTCCCTCCACCGAAGTTGAAGTAACCACGGCGTTTGTTATGTTGAATATCGGTCATGATATTTCCGGAAGGCAAGAGGCTGATCTCTTTTTCCGGTTCTGTCGGAACAGTAAATGATGCATAGTCAATCGACATTTTTTTTGCTTCCGGCTCTTTAATAACCGGAAGAGTGTTTACTTTGTTTGCATCTTGAACAGTCGGGTCATATTCACGCTCCAACGTCATCTCCCGATTTAGTTCCTGTTCTTTTTCTTTTTTTATCTCTTGTGCTTGGATAGCCATGGTACTTCCCAATAAAGCCATTACGCACAATGATTTGATGTTATATATTGTCTTCATCGTTTCTTATTAGTTCTTAAGTTTACCCAATCTGTTTTCTATCATAGCGGCAATATCATCGTCTGCATTATAGTTGTTTTGCAAACTGGTTAGATATTGACGTGCTTGGAAGTCGTCTCCTTGACGGATGTAGATGTCGGCCAACAAAATAAATCCGCGTGCTAACCAATATTGATGAGGAGTTCCGTTTTCAATGAAATTCATCAATACCTTTTCTGCATTTTTATCATCGTTTGTATCAAAATACAGTTGGGCTAGCAGGTAAGTAGATTCTGCACCGTATGCTGTACGGGTATCTTTGCTCAATACTTTTAGGTCTGCTAAAGCTTTGTTGCCCTGTTTCTGGTAGATATAGGCTTTAGCACGGATATAACGGGCTTCCGATTGAATCTCCGGAGATAGTTTCGGATCCTTCAACAAATCTTCGGCTGCCAATAGGGCATCTTGTTGCTGATTGATCTGCAAAGCACTGCGCATGATTCCCAAACGTGCTGCCTGTTTGTTTTCTGGGCTTTCGGCAACAATCTGTAAACGTTTGAAACTTTCCAATGCTGTTGCATAGTCTTTATTCAAATATTCGATCTCAGCTGTACGAGCAACTGCCTCTTCTAGGAATTTAGTGTCTCCGCTGGCAATCACAGATGCGAACCGTTGATGTGATTCATCATATTCTTTTCGGTTGAAAGCAATACTTCCTAGATAATAGTTTGCATTGGAACTGAAAGCGCCTTCCGGGAATGTTTGTAAATAATTGATTAAACTACGGCGAGCTCCATCATTGTCGCCACGCATAAAGAGTTTTTCTGCTGCGATGTAGGTTAGAGAATCCTGTTCTCCCACTTCTAAACGGATATTACCGCCTAAAGAGTTTACATAATCTGCATATGCATTGATGTCATTCAGATCGATATAGACCGATTTTAAGTCTTGCAAAGCTACTTTAGCTTCATCACTACCCGGATAATTGCTGATAACCTGTTTGTAGGCCATCACTGCTTTTTCAGGTTGGTTGGTGTTGTAATAAAGCAAACCTAACTGAATACCGGCTTTGCGAGCCAAACTGCTTTGTGGATATTCTCTGATTAGTTTCTCAAACGCTTGTGAAGCAGAAAGGTTATTTTCCAGTAAAACATATGAACGTCCCTTTTCATATAGCGCATCATCCACATATTGAGATTCCGGATACTCTTTAATCAAGCGATCCATTGCTTGAATCTTTCCGTTGTAATCTTTTTGTAGACCTAACAAAAAGCCTTTTTGGTAGATGGAGTAATCACCCGCTGCCGGTAATAATTGAGCGGCATACGAGTAGTTTTCTTCTGCTGAAGCGAATTGGCGGTTCTGGTATAAACAATCACCAATACGGTTATAGGCATCAGCTAAAGAGGCAGCTTGTTGATTGCTTTCCATATCAACGTATTGACGGAAACGGTTAAGTGCTGTATCGTAATCTTTTAATTTGAAATAGCTGTAACCTAAATTGTAATGTGCCAAAGCATACATATCTGTATTGCGTTGACGTGTGTTGTTTAGATAGGTACGGTAATCAGAAATTGCTTTTTCGTATTCGCCCATACGGTAATAAGATTCTCCACGCCAGAAGTAAGCATCATTACGGGCTTCCATATTATAGGAGCCTAATTGAATGGCTTGATCGAAAAGGCTGATTGCTTTTTCTAATTGCACATTGGTAAATGCTTGGGTTCCAAGTTGGAATAAAATATCCTGTTTGGCTTCCAAAATCTTAGTGCTAGGATGTTTAATCTTATTGATAGACTTTAAAGCTGCTTCATAATTCTTGGTTGTCAGATAAACTTCTACTAGGTAATCGTTTACCTTGTCTGCATATTTGGAATTAGGGAAGTCATTCAAGAAATCTTCAAAGATGGTCACAGATTCTCCGAAACCGGTAAAAGAGGTTTCATGAATCAGTAAAGCATAGTTGTACATCGCTACCTCTTTAATCTGTTTGTCAAAAGAGGAGGTTGCAGCTGCTTCAAATGCCATACGGGCATTGTTTTTATTTCCTAATTTTAAATATGATTGACCTAAATAAAGATTGGCATTCTGTGTAAGTTCATCGTGACGGTTAACGGTACGACCTAAAAGGTTAATGGCACTGTTATAGTTTCCTTTGTTGAAATAACAAACACCTAAGATATATAAGTCACTTCGTAATGGGCTCTCTGTTAAGGAAACATATTTACTTAACATTTGGATGGCTTTATCCTGTTCCCCTAAATGATAGTAGGAATCCCCTATGATACGATATATCTCACTGTTATTTGAACTTTCCGGATAGCGTTCAAGAAGTGCTTCTCCCTCTTTGATTACTTTATCATATTTATTTTGAATAAAGTAAATTTGTGCGATATAATAAAGAGATTGTTCGCTAAACTTCGGGCTGTTTTTCAGCCGTGCAAATTCGTTTAATGCTTGATTGTATTTACCTGTGGCATAATCAATGTATGCCATATAGTAAGTCGCAGCTTCTTTATATGTATCTCCAATTTGTTCGATACGGGCAAAGTAATTACGAGCTTTGTCTAACTCTCCTGTCTGCAACAGTGAATAGGCTAAGCGGAAAGAGTAGGCTTCCTGCTGTTCCGAACTTAATAGGTCTATGTTTGATTCATTAAACCAGAAAATGGCTTTGTTATATTCTTTGCGTTCGAAATGAACAGAACCGATTAGAAATTCAATCTCTTCGCTATGACGTGAGGTTGGATAGCTGTCTAAATACTCTTTCAGTAATAGGTCTGTATGGGGGCGACCTTGTTCAAAGGCTGCATAAACTAACATGTAGTCTGCCTCTTGAATCAAATCAGCATCGGACGCTTGTTGTTTGTAAGCCTCTAATTTGTCAATACAACCTGCATAGTTTTTTAAACTAAATAATTCTTTCCCTTCTACAAATAGGCGATTGGGCGCATCGAATTGATATGACCGTTGCCCGTTAGCCAAATGGCTTCCCACCACCAAACACAGTGGAATCAGTATTCTTTTCATCGCTCCTTAGCTTTTATAATACAGATATATAAGTATATAACGGTATAAATTAATTCTAAGTTGCAAATATAAGAAATATATAGTTTACCTTATAAAAGAAAAATAGGTAATAATAATTAATCTTTTATATATAGGGATACCGCTTTTTTGATGGATTGAAGTCCGAAATCTTCCGGCGTTATCTCTTTTGTTGCCAATGGAATGATTGCAGCTGCGTCATCTGCTGCTTTAGCATTCTCGAAAGAGTCAACCAAACATTCAAAAAACATATCTACGGTATGTACGTCAAATCCGCAGTAAGGGTAAATATTGGGAATAGAAAAAAGGTATCGGCACTCTTTTAATTCTAAACCGGTCTCTTCTTTTACTTCTCGACGCGCAGCCTCTTCGGCTGATTCATACATGTCTACAAATCCACCGGGTAAATCAAGGGTTCCTTTGGCTGGATCTTTGGCACGGCGTACGCATAACAGTTCACCTTGTGAGTTTTTGATGAAGCAGGCTACGGCGGAAGAGGGGTTAAAATAATAAACAAAACCACAGGAGGTACATCGTTTGGATTTCTCGTTGTTAATAACGAATGTAGAGGCTCCACATTTGGGGCAGAAGGTGAATTGAGAAAGGGGATGTGACATGATACCGATAACTTTTGGAGTATTTGATAGATATAAAAAATCCATGACCATGAAAATCTCTTTTCTTTTGGTCATGGATCTCTTTCGTTGCAAAGAAAATTATTTAGCTTCCCAACCAAGTGCACTTGCTCCTAATACAGCAGCATCACTTTCTTTTAATTGAGAGAATAATAATTTAGTCTTACCTGCGTAAATATTCAACATGTTTTTGTCCATTGCTTGTTTGATCGGATTCATGATTAAATCACCGGCTTTTGTCAAACCACCAAACAAGATAATTGCTTCAGGACTTGAGAATGCTACGAAGTCAGCAAATGCTTCACCCAAGATATTTCCAGTGAATTCGAAGATCTCTTTTGCCAAAGCATCATTTTTCATCGCTGCATCATAAACATCTTTAGATGTGATCTGATCTGGATCTAATTCACGAAGCAAACTGTCGTCTTTACGGATTTCCAAGAATTCACGTGCAGTACGAGCAACACCGGTAGCAGAAGCATATGCTTCCAAACAACCTTGACGACCACAACCGCAAGGACGTCCGTTATTACGACGCATAATAACGTGACCTAACTCACCAGCGAAACCATCGTGGCCATAAACCAAATTACCACCGATAACGATACCGCTACCAACACCTGTACCCAAAGTAATCACGATAAAATCTTTCATACCACGAGCTGCACCGTAAGTCATTTCACCAATAGCTGCAGCATTTGCATCGTTTGTCAATGCAACAGGTACACCTACTTTTTCGCTGATTAACTGTGCCAAT
>JAFYOM010000068.1 GCA_017560165.1 Parabacteroides sp. | reverse complement strand
TGAATTATATAAGAGTGGAAAGAAAGTTGAAATCTTAGCTAATTTCCATCCAAAGTTACACTACATTGCAGAATGGTGGAAACAGCTTTACGGTGAAAGTGAAGGTAAAGACGGTAAAGGTATTTTCCCGGCATCAGTAGACTTGACAACAGACCTACACTCTATGGGACAATGGATTCAAGATGGTGAACGTACTATTTTTGAAACTGTTATCTCTGTAGAAACTCCAGACTACAAAGTAGAAGTTCCTGCTGATGAAGAAAACTTAGACGGATTGAACTTCTTAGCTGGTAAACGTGTAGATGAAGTTAACAAAATGGCTGAATTAGGTACTCAGTTAGCACACGTAGATGGTGGTGTTCCTAACTTGAAAATTACTTTACCAGCAGTAAATGCATACTACATTGGTCAGTTGTTCTATTTCTTTGAAAGAGCTTGTGGTATCAGCGGTTATATGTTAGGTGTCAACCCATTCGACCAACCGGGAGTTGAAGCATATAAGAAAAATATGTTTGCTTTGTTAAACAAACCGGGATATGAAGCAGAAAGTGCAGCTATCCGTGCAAGATTGTAATTCATAACAATTCTCTCATATAAAAAGGAGAGGTGCTTATTTTAAAGCCCTCTCCTTTCCTTTTATACCTAAAATATATGATTCAAAAAGCAATCTCTTCATACCTCCAAAAAGAGCAACAGGCAATTCTAAACCCTAAAGCTATTCTTTTTGATATGGATGGAGTTTTATACGACTCCATGCGCTTTCATGCTCGTGCATGGTATGAAACAGCTATCAATCATCAATTGATTTGTACTCCAGAACTATTCTATTTATATGAAGGAAGAACCGGAGATAGTACTGTCAATGAACTATACCAAACAACCTTTCAACGCAATGCGACAGACGAAGAAAAGCAACTTATCTATAAAGAAAAAGCTGCTCTTTTCAACCAATACAATGATGGTGAACCTATGCTAGGCGCAAAAGAGGTTTTAACGGCCGTAAAATCCTATGATTTACAAACGTTAGTGGTAACCGGTTCCGGACAATACAGCCTCATTAATAAACTAAATGAAGACTATCCAGGTTGTTTTATACGAGAAAAAATGGTTACCGGATATGATGTCAAATATGGTAAACCTCACCCTGAGCCCTATCTCATGGGATTAGAAAAAGCCGGGGTTCAAGCAAATGAAGCAATAGTCATCGAAAATGCTCCTATCGGAGTACAAGCAGGAGTTGCTGCAGGTATTTTTACGATTGCAGTCAATACAGGTCCATTGGAAGACCAAGTGCTCCTAGAAGCGGGAGCTAATTTACTTTACCCCAATATGACAGCTTTAGCTGAAGATTGGGAACACATCATGGAGACAATTCAACAATTTCATGCTTAAAAAAAGGCTGTCTTCTCTACAAAGACAGCCTTTTTTATTTTAGCACTAAAAGTAACTTATTTCACAAATTCAGCAGCATTCAAGAAGTCATAACTCTTCTTTACATCTTCCTGTGGAGTTGTATCATAACGTTCCACTTCTACATACCAATCTTTCATACCATTTGCATAAGCTTGTTCAAAGATAGGTTTGTAATCCATCTTTCCACTTGCACCAATAGCAGTTTCATCTTTAATATGAAGGATCGGGAAACGATTTGGATATTTCTTCAAATATTCTACAGGATCTTTACCGCCACGCATTACCCAATAAACATCCATCTGGAACATAATATGATCCGGACTTGAGTTTTCTAACATCGCATCAAAAATAGTCTGACCATCGATCTGTTTAAATTCAAAATCATGGTTGTGGTATCCAAATCTAATACCAGCACCAGCAGCAGCCAAACCTACTTGATAGAAATAATCACCAAAATATCTCTTCAAATCATCCATGGTTGCTTTTTCATTGATTGGAGAAACAGGCATAACCATGTATTTCATACCTGCAGTATTATGTGCTTCAATCGCTTTATTCCACCAATCCAAATCTTTAGCCATGTCATCACTTAAATATTTAGATAAGTGTGCACTGGTCGGTTTCATTCCTAAATCATTACAGATTTTCTTGAATTCAGCAGGATCTAAACCATAAATTTTACCATCACTATATCCGGCTGTTTCTAAATTTACATAACCCATTTTAGAAACAATTTCCAATACTTTTTGGATACCTAAATCTTTGATATCATCTCTCAAAGAATACAATTGTAATCCAATATGTTTAGAAGGAGCAGCACTTCCTCCACAAGAGGATAACATTTGAGGAGCAACTAAACCTCCAGCAAGCAACAAAGATGCTCTTTTTAAAAAGTCACGTCTATTCTGCATAGTATTAAAATATTAAGTTTGTTTAGGATTTTATTCAACAAAAATAAGTTTATTTTTCCAAAGTAAAATTACGACGACCGATTAAATTTCCATCGGCAAAAATATCGACCCTGTACGTTCCTGGAGAAAGAAACTCTTCGATGTTCCAATACATGGTTACTGGTAATTCTTCACCATCATATTCTACCATTTTCTTCATGGAATAATTGATATCCTTTCCTTCAAATACAAAAACATCACCACGACTTTTGATTAATACATCATCATCCGGCTTCATGATACGAACATAGATCATTTTCTCACCTACCGGAGCTGTAATATTTTTAGCAATTCGAAAATCCACAACGAACTGTTCCATTTTCTTAATGGTTTTCGCTTTTTTTCCACGACCATTTACTGGAGTAACTGTAATACCTGTCGCATCTAAACGACTAGCCAAAGTCACCCGTTCAGTTAATTTTTCTTTTTCTTTCTTTAAAGCAGTTGCTGTAGAAGAGGCTTGCTTATATTTTTTTACTGCTTCATTTTTTTCAACAGTCAATCGTTCATTCGCTCGATTCAGTGAATCAATTTGAATCACATAATTACGCATAATCTTACGCAATGTCTGCAATTCTTTCTTTAAACGAGATATTTCTTTGGTGTTAGTAGCTTTGACCGTACGAAGTTCTTCTTGTAGACGTTGAACCTTAGCCTGCTCGATAGATAATAAATTTAACAAAGAGTCATTTCCGATATTAAACTTATACCCTTCATATTGCAAAGACAATTCATTGAATTCATCTTCCAACATCTCCTTGTCCAATGCATAAGTTTGCTCCAACTCCTCCATCTGCTGGTTTTGATGAAATATATAATAAACTGCACCTGCAACAATTAGCCCTAAAACAACGACTGCCATAATCAGCATCGACATTTTATTAATCCCTTTTATCTCCTTTTTCTCTAAATCCATATAATCTATACTTATAAATCAGTTGACAAAGGTAGTATTTATTCATTTCCCCTAAAAAAGAATAGCAGCTAATTATACTTTTTTTTGCGAAAAAGAGAACATTTCATTGTCCCATATTACGATTCTCACTTTCTGTTTTTATAACAGTTGATCTATTTCCATTCCGGAAAGAGGTATAATGCGGTGAAAGTATTTCAACATTTGCAGCCATAAACTTATCCTGAATATTTTGATAAAGAGCTGAATAAAGTTGATTCAACTGAGTTGCATCTTTCACATAAGCATTTATCTGATAAACCGGGAAAAAGTCACTCAAAGCTGTTTCTAAAACAAAAGGTTCAGGTTCACTACTTACCCCTGAGGTTGCCATTGCAGCATCAATTAATAATTGATGAACCTTTCTCCAAGGGACATCATAACCTATCGAAACTTCTGTATGTACAATCAAACCTAAATTACGGGCCGACTCACTATAATTAGTTGTTTGAGAAGACATCATAAAAGAGTTCGGGATGGTAACCAATTCATTTTTAGGAGTACGTAAACGAGTGACCAAAGCACTTTTCTCCACAACGAAACCAATAGTATCATTTAATTTTATCCGATCTCCCAACTTAAATGGACGCATATACGTTATAACCAATCCGGCAAGAATATTCCCAATGACTGTACTGGAACCTAAAGAGACTATCAGCCCCAAAAAGACAGAAATACCTTTAAACTCTCCGGAATCTGCTCCCGGTAAATAAGGATAAATCATGGCCAGCATAAAAGCATACAAAAGAAAACGTATGATACGATAAGTAGGTTGTGCCCAATCTGAATAAAAACCATTTATTTTCAGCCGTTCCTCTTTTATCTGATCTGTGATATAGCGAATAAATCGCATTAAGTATCGAATAACTAAAACAATCACAAGAATCGTAAACAGATTAGGGATATAATCAATTATTCCACTGCCTATTGTTTTTACAGGTTTCCATATATAAGAAAATAGTATAGTTGCTAAATTCTTCGTCTCAGGGAAAATAGAAAAAAGTATTGGAATCGATATCAAAAGTTCTCCACCTAATAATATCCAACGAAATAGATTTGCCATATAGATTAATAAAGCAACTTGTCTATCCGGATTTATCAATTCATATTCATGAATATAGATCGATTTCAATTTCGTATCTTTCAATGATACAATCTTTTTTTTAATCATTCTATATATATACGAAATCATCCCCCAAAGAAAAACTTGAATCAATAAAAAGAGAAAAAAAGAAAAAATACGTTTTGCTTCTGAATCTTCCAAAAATAAAGAATGAATCTCTTTTATTAGATTATCATCAGCTAATAATGAAAACCGAAAATTAAAAAGCAATAACATGATTAATACCATTCGTTTCATTTACTTTAGAACTTTTATATTTAATAGGATAACCTTATGTTCTAAAAATAGTTTATGTAACGAACTCTATTTTTATGATGTCCAAGATTAAATAAACTCTTGACGATTAAATACAGAAAGCTGGAAGTAGTGGCTATATCAAACTTGAAGATACGATAGAAAATAAACAAACCGATGAAATCAAGATGTAAATTTCATATAGTTCATACATAAAAAATACTAAGACTAAAATAAAATAAAAAGCTTTTTTCTATATTTGCCCCCTAAATAAGAAACAATTTAATTAATACATCAAAGGTCTTATGAAGCAAGATATGATTGTTATTTTGGACTTAGGTAGTCATGAGAACACTGTGTTAGCACGTGCTATTCGTGCTTTAGGGGTTTATAGTGAAATTTATCCCCATGATATCACAGCTGAAGAATTAAAAGCATTACCTAACGTTAAAGGGATCATCATCAATGGTGGTGAAAATAACGTAATTGACGGGGTAGAAATTGACGTTCTTCCTGAAATCTACGAAGCAGGATTCCCTGTAATGGCTGCAGGCCACGACAAGGCTCTTTGTGAAGTGAAACTCGCTCAGTTTACAAATGACGAAGAAGCAATTAAAGATGCTGTTAAATCATTTGTTTTCGATACTTGTAAGGCAGAAGCCAATTGGAATATGAAAAACTTTGTTGCTGACCAGGTGGAATTGATTCGCCGTCAGGTAGGTGACAAAAAAGTGTTACTCGCCCTTTCAGGTGGAGTTGACAGTTCAGTTGTAGCTGCACTTCTTTTAAAAGCAATCGGCGAAAACCTTGTTTGCGTTCACGTAAACCATGGTTTAATGCGTAAAGGTGAATCAGAAAACGTAGTGGAAGTATTCCGTAACCAACTTTGTGCAAACTTGGTTTATGTAGATGCTACTGATCGTTTCCTTGATCTTTTAAAAGATGTAGCTGATCCGGAACAGAAACGTAAGATTATCGGTACTGAATTTATCCGCGTATTCGAAGAAGAAGCTCGTAAATTAGACGGTATTGATTTCTTAGGACAAGGAACAATCTATCCGGATATCGTAGAAAGCGGTACCAAAACAGCTAAGATGGTAAAATCTCACCATAACGTAGGTGGTCTTCCTGAAGATTTACAATTTGAATTAGTTGAACCGTTAAAACAACTCTTCAAAGACGAAGTACGTGCATGTGGTGTTGAACTTGGTTTACCTTACGAAATGGTTTATCGCCAACCGTTCCCAGGACCTGGTTTAGGTGTACGTTGTTTAGGTGCTATCACACGTGATCGTTTGGAAGCTCTTCGTGAATCAGATGCTATCCTACGTGAAGAATTTGCATTGGCAGGTTTGGACAAAAAGGTATGGCAGTATTTCACTGTAGTTCCAGACTTCAAGAGTGTAGGTGTACGTAACAATGCTCGTTCTTATGATTGGCCAGTAATCATCCGTGCTGTGAACACAATTGATGCTATGACAGCTACAATCGAACAGATTGATTGGGCAATTTTGATGAAGATTACAGATCGTATCTTAAATGAAGTTCCAAACATCAACCGTGTTTGCTACGATATGTCTCCGAAACCAAATGCTACTATTGAGTTGGAATAAGAAAAGCCCTTTTTAAAGCATATTCAAAAAGCCTCTGTCCTAAAAAACAGAGGCTTTTTTATCTTTCAACTATTTACACAATTATTTTTCAGCTATATATTTGTAAAGCTCATACATTTTTACGAATATTGCAGCTAACTATTATGAATAGAAACATGAAACGTATAGCATTAATAATCTTAGCAATAATAGCATTACTTTACACCATCTGGTGTTTAGTGGATGGTACTTATTATTTAGCAATATTTGGATTGTTCATTTTAGGAACTTCTGTTTATAATTTTATTTCAATCAAAAAAAGAAACTCCTTATGACAAGCAAACATGCCACAATAGCGGTCGTATTGAATATCTTAGCCTGTGCATTTTACATTGGATTTTTATCTTTTAGTATTCAAAATAAGAATTGGGGATATGCTTTATTAGCCTTATTTCTTTTCTTTTGTCATACAGTTTTGGTAAAAGAAATTAGAAAGAGATCAAAGAAAGAATAATACAATCATCAAAAAAGCCTCAACCCTAAAGTTGAGGCTTTTTGAATTAATAAATTTCTGTACCCAATATACCAAAATAAGCTCCAATAGGTCATCTTCACACAAAAAATTAATCAATAGTCACCTTGCCGGTTTTTACATCATAGTAAGCACGCTTCACCAATAATTCACCTTTTTGAATCTTTTCTGTCACATGAGGATAAGTCAGGATTCGTTCTACTTGTACATGGGCGTGATGACGAATTGCCACATCAAGACTATCCGTTTTTCCTACATAAGCAGTCACATCATTTCGAATTGTACCAAGTAGTTTTCCAATGTTACCATGCTCTTCTTTGCCTTCGGAAATAGCACCGGTTACACCACCACACGAACCATGTCCCAACACCAACAAAACCTTGACTCCCAAATGTTCGATTGCATAATCTACACTACCCATTACCATTTCACTATTCACATTATTACCGGCTGTACGAATGACAAATATATCACCGATACCTTGGTCAAACAATAATTCGACCGGTACTCGTGAATCCGAACAACCTACTACTGCTGCAAATGGAGCCTGATGAGGGGCCGTTTCATTTACCCGATCCATATCAGTATGTGGATAAATGCTCTTTTCATTGATATAACGTTCGTTTCCAGCCATAAGCTTAGCTATGGCTTCTTGGGGAGTGGAAACCTTTAGCGTATCTTCGATTACAGTATCTACTTGTGTCGCAGAATGTTGCTGACACATAGTCAAACTCATTCCCAGAAGGAGTATCCCCATTACATTTACAAAAGTCTGTTTCATCATTTTCTCTTCTTTAAGTTAAATTTCTTTCTATAAATCGCTTATTTTTAGTATATGACAATCCGTTTATTATAGGTTATTAGTACAAGAAATCTGAAAAACAAAAAAGCCTCAACTTTTAAATATTGAGACTTTTTATATTGAATTCATTCTATCTTACGTACCACCCGACAAGGATTCCCTAAAGCTAAAGAATCCGAAGGTATACTCTTTGTTACCACACTACCTGCTCCTATCACTACATTATCTCCAATCTCTACCCCTGGCAAGATAATAACACCGGCTCCAATCCAAACATTGTTTCCAATTTTGATAGGAGAAGCATATTCCAAACCTTGATTCCGTCTTTCGGCATCTAACGGATGACCAGCCGTATAGATTCCGACATTAGGAGCAATGAAGGCATTATCCCCAATTGTCACTTTAGCACCATCCAATATGACTAAATTATAATTGGCGTAAAAGTTCTCCCCTACCGAAATATTGTAACCATAATCACACATAAAAGGAGATTCAACAAGCAAATTCTCACCTGTTTTACCCAATAACCTTTTCAATAGTTCTGTCTTCTTTCCTTTCTGAGATGGACGTAAATGGTTGTAATCAAATAGTAATTCCTTGGCCTTATCACGTTCAGCTATTAGCTCCAAATCATAATTTGCATCATACAATAAGCCTTTATGACATTTTTCCTTTTCCGTCATTTTCTATTGATTTAACACATGAATTGTATGACAGGCAACTAACGCTGCCGTTTCCGTTCTCAAACGACTTTCTCCTAACGAGATAGGTTCAAATCCGTTTTGTAAAGCTAAAGCAATCTCTTCCGGACTGAAATCACCTTCCGGTCCTATCAAAATTAAAGCATTCTCACCTGGATTATAAATCTGTTTCAATAATTGCTTATCGCCATCCTCACAATGGGCAATAAATTTTCGACCGTTAAAAGGCTGATTGACAAAAGAACGAAAGTCTGTCATTCCGGTTAATGTCGGTAATGTTGCTTTCTGAGATTGCTTCATGGCACTAACCAATATTTTTTCCAAACGAGCCGGTTTTACCTCTTTTCGTTCTGAAAAACGACAATTCAAACAGGTTATGGAATCAATCCCTATCTCTGTAGCTTTCTCCACAAACCATTCCATTCGATCCATATTTTTCGTCGGAGCGACAGCTATATGAAGTTTAAAATTCCACAAATCCGGTTGTTTCCAACTCTCTAATATTTCTACTTCACAATGTTTATGATGTGCACGACTAATAGCCGCTTTATAAAAGAATCCTTTTCCATCTGTTAACAAGATCTCATCGCCTTCTGCTAAACGCAAAACACGAATACAGTGCCCTGCCTCCTCCTCGGGAAGTTCCGCTTTTTTTGTTATATCCGGTGTATAAAATATCTGCATTGCTTATTCTTTTTTATCCATTCATAAACTAAAAATCATACCTATAATTGTTGCAGAGAGCACAGATACCAAAGCTCCTACAATCATAGATGGTACGCCTAATCGAGTAACCATTTCACGTTTTTCCGGAGCCAATACTCCCATTCCTCCAATTAATATACCGATTGAGGAAATATTAGCAAAGCCACATAGTATATAGGTTGACATGATTATTGATTTCTGATAGATAAATAGACCCGCCTCTTTCCATTCTTGCAATTGGAAATAGGCAACAAACTCATTCAAAATACTCTTTTGCCCCAATAATGAACCCACAAGCATAGCATCCTGCCATGGTACTCCAATCAACCACATAAATGGAGCAAGAATTACTCCTAAAATCAATTGAAAAGTCAATCCTTGAGAACGTCCATCCGTTATATCCATAATCCATTCATTCAATCCGGTATACCGACCTATTATTCCTTCCAATAAATAATTGGCCAAAGCAACCATCGCAATGAATACTAACAACATTGCAGCAATATTAACCATCAAACGAATCCCAACTGAAGTTCCGGAAGCTATCGCATCTAATACATTTGCATGTTGTTTCATCTTTAATATCTCAACCTTTTGCTGGCTTATCTTTTCTGTTTGTGGAGATACGATTTTAGCTAAAACAATTGAGCCTGGTGCTGCCATCAATGATGCAGAAAGCAAATGTTTGGCAAATAACAATTTGGCAATAGGATCTCCGTCAGACAACAGACCAATATAAGTACCCATTACCGTCCCAGCAATCGTTCCCATCCCAGAAACCATAACCAAAAAGATTTCAGATCGGTTCATCGTTGGTAAATAGTTTTTAATCAAAACAGGAGACTCAGTCATTCCCATAAACACATTACCAGAAACGACCAATCCTTCAGTTCCGGAAATATGCATAAAACGCCGTAAGATCCAAGAAAAAACATTGACTACACGCTGAATAATCCCCCAATAATAAAACAAAGAGACTATCGCAGAAAAAAATATAACAACAGGTAATGAATGTAATAGGAATATAAACCCATCGCTTTTAGAAGCAAGAGGTCCTAATAAAAAAGTAACCCCATTCTGAGTAAAATCCATCAATTTGATAAAGGCCTTTCCCATCCATTCTAAAAGTATTCCAACAAATGGGATATACAATACTGCTAAAGCAAATATTAGTTGCAAAAACAAACCACCGGCTACCAGTTTCCAGTCGATACGCTTACGATCATAACTCATCAAATAAGCAGCACCCAACACCACAACAATGCCTAAGACTCCTCGAATAAGAGATAAGAAATCCAAACCTGTTTGTAATTCTATCATAAAGTTTCTTCCTCCTCTTTACGGCGGGTTATTTCATCTTTATACATTTTTGCATATTCATAGTTTTCTTTGGTTATTGCTTCATTGAAACGGTCAATTAAATCTTCTTTATCTAAAAGAGACAACCATTTCTTTAAAAGTTTCTCATCTTTTATATCTTCAGGTTCCATCCCCAACAAATCATCCTCTTCCTCCATCACTTCTGTCGGAGAAACCTCTTCTAGCACGACTCCACATTCTTGTACAATTTCCGGGGTAGTATATATTCCACATTTTACACGCAAAGCAATCGCAATTGCATCTGAGGTTCGTGAATCCAAACGTACTTGATTTACTCCATCGTCAAAAAGTAACTCTGAATAAAAGATACCTTCTTCAAATTTATAAATAAACACTTCACGTAGATGTACACCAAAAGCTTGAGAAAATGTAGCAAACAGATCATGCGTTAAAGGACGGGGAGGTGTTATTCGCTCTAAAGCAATAGCTATAGACTGTGCCTCAGCTGTTCCTACAATAATCGGAATCCGACGAGCCCCATTTTCTTCTGCCAAAATCAAAGCATACGCACCAGACTGTATTTGGCTATTAGTCAAACCTTGTACCCGTAACTTTATTTTTGTTTCCACACTATTAACAATTTTAGTCTAATCGCAAAAATAATACTATTTTCAAATAACTATTGAATATTCCTTTGGAGAAACTGTTCTATCTCTTCAATATTCGTATCTTTTAATAGAACTTTCTTCTCTTTATCTAACAAATAAAGTGTAGAACTTGTCTTTAAATCATAAATTTCCTCTCCACGAATACGTCCTGTATGGTCATAAGCATGTATCCAATCAGAAGGCATATAAGATAAATTATTCTTCCAAGCATAGAAATCCTCTCCCGGATAGACTGCTAATATTTGTAGTTTTTGACGTTTTAATGATTTATTAAGTATATTCGAACCTGCTAGCTTCTCTGTTGTCTCCATACAAGTATAACAATCCGGCTGATAAAAAAACAACAAAAGATAATCAGCTTTTACATCATACAATGAACCTTGCTTTTCATTGGCTAACGTATAATCAAACTGAATAGCAAAATCTCCTATCTTATTTTTTAAAGCAAGTTCTAATAAATGAGCCGGACGAATCTTCTGAATTTCATCAAAAACGGGTTCTTCTATCATTGCTTCTAATGCATATATAAATAAAGATTCATCATGTAACGGAGATTCCAAATCATAAAGATATTTTTCATATAAACCTGTAAAATAAGAAAACATCTCCTTTTTCACTATTG
>JAFYOM010000067.1 GCA_017560165.1 Parabacteroides sp. | reverse complement strand
AGTTATTATCACAAATTTTGAAACGTTATCTACAGATAAGAAAAGAATTGAGCTTTTTTTGAAGTGTAGAAATGTTGGAATTATTATTGATGAATCAACGAAGTTGAAGAATCCGGACGCAAAACTGACTCGAGATTTTTTTGAGTTGGCACCGTTATTTAAGATTAGAAATATAATGACGGGTACACCGGTAGCGAATAGACCATATGATATTTGGGCACAGATTTTTTTTCTTGATATGGGAGAAAGTCTTGGTAGTGATTTTTCAGAGTTCAAAAAAAGCACCGACCTAAGAAATGATTTTGAAGTTAATAATGGTGCATTATTGGATTTCCAAGAGAGTGTAGGAGCTATTTATTCAAAAATAGCACATTTCTCTGTACGAGAAACAAAGAAAACATGTGGGATTGAATTGCCTCAGAAGGTATATAAGACAATATTTGCAGCACCGGAAGAAAAACAGATTAAAATATACGAGCAGATAATTAAGGAGCTCGAGGTGGAGATATCACAGGAAGGAGAGACAATTATAGATGATGATTCGGCGGCATTAAAGCGATTATTGCGGTTGAATCAAGTAGCATCAAATCCAAGATTACTTGATGATGAATATGAAGGACCTTCAGGAAAAGAAGTTGAGTTAGATAAATTGCTTGCGGAAATTGTTGCTAAAGGTGAAAAATGTATTGTTTGGAGTAATTTCATTGATAACGTTGAGTTTTTTTGTAAGAAGTACTCGGAGTATTGTCCTAAAATGATTCACGGTTCGCTATCTATAGAGCAGAGAAATGCGTCTGTTTCTTCGTTTAAAACAGACGAACGATGCAAAGTGCTTTTTGCTACTCCACAGGCTGCTAAAGAAGGATTGACTTTGACGGTTGCGAATCATGTCATTTTCTACGATAGAGGATTTAATCTTGACGATTATCTACAGGCACAAGATCGTATTCACCGGATTTCTCAGAAGAGAACGTGTTATGTGTATAATTTAATGCTTGAGGAGTCTATTGATATATGGATTGATAGTTTGCTTCAAGCAAAACAATATGCTGCTTTTTTAGCACAAGGAGATATCAGTATAGAGGAATATAAATCCGTTGCAGACTATTCGTACGGAGAATTGATAAAAGAGATACTGGATTCAAAGGAGGAATGAATATGACTACGGAAAACTTAACTATTGGCCAAAAGGATTATGTTGTTGAATTAAGAGAGATTAATCAGGCATCATTAAGGTTTTATACAGAAAATCCAAGAGTATACAGCATATTAAACATATCCGGGATTGAGCCGAATCAGGACGAAATAGAAGATTTAATGTGTGACCAGGAGCATGTAAAGCAACTAAAGCTTTCAATAGAAAGTAATGGAGGCTTGATTGACCCTTTAATTGTAAGGGCAGGAGATCTGACTGTGCTTGAGGGAAATAGCCGCCTTGCCGCATATCGTTTATTGGCTAAAGTTGATCCGCTTAAATGGGGAATGGTTAAATGTAAGGTTCTTCCGGCAGATATTGATGACAGTGCTATTTTTACATTATTAGGACAATATCATATTATCGGACGTAAGGATTGGGAACCGTTTGAACAGGCTCATTATTTGTATAGACGACATATGCAGACGAAAACTCCTATTCAGTACATGGCTCAGGAACTTGGATTAGGTAAAAAGAAGGCAGAGAGCATGATCGAAGTGATTAAGTTCATGATTGAGAATGATGACCTTAATAAACGTCGTTGGAGTTATTACGAAGAGTATTTAAAGAATGGTGGAGTAAAAAAATATCGTGAAACCAATCCGGATATTGATGAAACCGTTGTTAAAGCTATTAAGACGGGTGAGATAAAAGAAGCAGCAGATATGCGAAAACTTGGTGAAATTGCAAAGCTTAATGATAAACAGTCAAAGAAGGTTATGCAAAAAATTTCATCTGGACAAATGAGTTTATATGACGGATATGAAGAAATTCAAGATTCCGGTAAATTGGATGATGCTGTTAAACGTTTGCAAACATTTAGAAAGTTGATTCAAGAAGATACTTTTGAGAAACAGGTGGCGGCTAGTCCGGAAACCATTCAGCAGGCGCAGTTCGAATTAAAGAAGATTATAAAACGTCTTCAGGATATACAGAATAAGATTGGATGATGAATTATGGATGTGATTCACTTTATGAGCGGACAGTTTGAAAAGAACATAAATGAAAAGATGATGTACTATGATTATGTATTTCCAACAGGTGAAGTGTTAGAATATGTTGATGCTGTCTGCGAAACACCAATTGATAGGATTTTAGAATACATAGTTCAAATGGATAGTATAGAGATTACAGCGCACGATGTTTTTCAGTTTAGTAGTTTTGAGGATGCATCTATACGAATGTGTATCGAAATGCAGAAAACAGATAATCCTGGAATGAATCATTTGGAAGTAGGTAAAATGCTTTTAAATGATGGAAAAGAACGAAATGAGGGAGCTTATTTAAAGTATGGTGAAAATCATGCAAAGACGGGAACTGCGATTGGATTATTATATGAGCTGTGTAGGACATACTTTTTATCTTGCATTGGAATGGTGTATCCACAAATTCCGGAAGAACAACGAAATCGTTTATTGACTAGACTTATTTTAAGGAGTCCGTTTGTTTCAAGGGTTATCAAAGCAACACAGAATGGTAATGTTCAAATGAGACAATTTTTGTACATGCTTTCATATTCAACATATGTTAGAAGAAGGAGTAATATCAAGGCTGTCTTTTCTATTGTTTCTGATTCTGTTGAATTTGATTTTTCTGAGGTTGTTAAAAAAATAAGTTTTAATGATTAATAGGATGGGGAATAAAATCAAGAATCGTTATTGAATTTAGCGCTCAGAATGAGCGTGTAGCCGGACTCCGAAGGAGAACGTTCTAGGGGCTTGGGGCACGACACCAGCAAGCAGAAATGCATAAAATGCTAGCATTATGCACTGCTTGCTAAGCTTGTTTTAGTCGATAACGTTGCCTTTTTTTGAAGTGTATATT
>JAFYOM010000066.1 GCA_017560165.1 Parabacteroides sp. | reverse complement strand
TATCTCTAATACCGAATGCCATCCCCAGTATGTACCGATGTAAAGTATGCATATAAACATAAGCTTCACTCCAATCAACATCTTCTAATAACAGCTCCCAATCCATATGATCTGAATGTATCGCCATTCCATCAGCATCCTCATTTTTAGCCATGAATAGATCTCCACGCTTTCCTTTATGTTCATTTATCCAATCAATAGTATCTTGATCTAATGGTATTTTTTGAACATCAGACATATATTCTTTTAAAATCCCCATATTTCTTATTTTAAAGCGATTTAAACGACTTTTATATTGATTCAATATATTTGATCGATTTAATATAGATCTTCTTTTAAAACGTCTCTAACGTATGTTTTTGAGCATGTTTACGATCTCATTATACTCCAACTCGAGTTCTTTTGTTGATTTTCCTTTAGCTTTCCAATTACGAATCTTCATATACAATTGTTGTTTACGTTTTTTAATCACATCGATAGTTAGCATCGAAGATTCTTCTTTTGGTGTAGGAGGGTTTTCTTTTTTCTGGAATTTCTTTTGTTTTTTGAATTTATAATATTTCTTTCGGATCACATCTTCCATCACCATTTTTAAAATCACATCCCAATCCCAATCCCCATTTTTGAATACATCTGTTAAAGTATATGTATCCAATTCTTCTTCATTCCTACTTAACGTGATTACAGTAACATCTTTTACATCTGTATATATATCTAAATCCAATCCAAATTCTTTACTAAATATATCCCAAGCTTCTTCAAATGTAGTTCGTTTTGGTTGTTCTGGGTTAAGTTTTTCTAATAACTTATAAATCTTAGTTGTAACTTTTTTACTCATATAAAAAAATTTAATATTATTTACATACGAAATGCAAATCCTCTGACTACGGTTTTGAACCCACATCTTACGTTATTATCAAAGGAGAAGTCTCCACCAACTTTCTTCGGAGCACCTTCAAGAGTGGTTAAAGACTTACAGTTAGAACAATCAAATATTCCACCAACTTCTTTAGGAGCACCTTCAAGAGAGGTTAAAGATTTGCAGCCGGAACAACAAAAATACTCTTTAACTTCTTTTGGGGGCACCTTGGAGAGAGGTTAAAGAGTCGCAATAAGAACAAAAAAAGCTTCTACCAACTTCTTTTGGAGCACCTTGGAGAGAGGTTAATGATTTACAAGAGTTACAATAAAAATCTTCACTAACAACTTTTGGAGCACCTTCAAGAGTGGTTAAAGATTTACAATCAGAACAAAAAAAGCTTCCACCAATTACTTCTGGAGCACCTTCAAGAGAGGTTAAATTTGGACAATCATAACAAACAAAATTTCCACCAACTACTTCTGGAGCACCTTCAAGAGAGGTTAAAGAATAACAATCAGAACAATTAAACTCCTCACCAACTTCTTTTGGAGCACCTTCAAGAGAGGTTAAATCGATGCACCCCACGCAACTAAAATTTCCAGTCACCACCCCAAATTGAATATTTATAGATTGTATTTTGCGCTTTAAACTAACGTTTCCTGTAACGTTCACAACTCCATCCTTAATAGTATATGATCCAAATATCTCACAATTCACCTTTAACCACTTCTCAACGAAGAACTTATCATCTTGTACTAATGTATCTATATCTAATATACTCATAGTGTATATATTTATGTATATATATATATAGCAATTTTTTAAAAATCTTTAGTGGATACAAGGAAAAAATTATTATATCATATATAATAGTATTTATGAAGAATTTAAAAGAATATATTGAAGAGAGTCTTTTAGATATAGATGATCTTATCGAGGATGATACATTATTTATCGAAAAATGGTTAGAGGAGAACTGTGATATTGATGGGAGATATGTTATTAAAAATAATGTAGTAGATATTGTAGGAAATATTAATATTCGACCATATACAAAATCAATAGATATCCAATTTGGAGAAGTGACCGGAGGATTTAGTTGTGCAGATAGTGACTTAACCTCCTTAAAAGGTTGTCCACATAAGTGTCGGGTATTTGATTGTAGCTATTGCGATGAATTAAAAGATCTTGTCGGCTGTCCACAGACCGTAGAAACTCTATTTACATGTTATCATTGTTATTCCTTAAGAACGCTTAAAGGCGCTCCGGAAAAAATTTATACTAAATTTATTTGCAGTGACTGCGTGAATCTTCAAAGTCTCGAAGGTGCCCCGAAAGAAGTGTTAGAAGGATTTCATTGTGATGGTTGTACATCCCTAACCTCTCTTAAAGGTGCTCCGAACATCTCTTATTGCTTTAACTGCGATAGATGTCATAAGTTGAAGGATCTTAAGGGTTGTCCTCAAAAAGTTGAAGATAAGTTTAGCTGTAAAAAATGTAGTAATTTAGTTTCTCTTGAAGGCGCTCCTATTACAACCGATTGGTTTGATTGCTCAGAATGTAATAAATTAAAAACTTTAGAATACGCCCCCCAGACGGTACGAGTATTTTCATGCAATGAATGCAATGGCTTGAAAAATTTAGTAGGTAGTCCAAGGGAAGTTATGGATAATTTTAACTGTAGGAGATGTAAGAATTTAACCACTCTTGAAGGCGCTCCTGTGTGGGTTGGATGTAAGATGGACTGCTATGGTTGTAATAAATTAACCAAATCACCAAACGACCCTACTTATCGTATTTTAAGATAAAAGACCTCATATGAGGTCTTTTTTTATATAGATAGTTACAAAAACAATTCATCATATTCTTCTTTGCTTATCTCGGTCATTACTCCATCCTTTTCAGTGAAGAATCTATTGACATCGATACGATCACCCATAGGTGTTTGAACCCACCATACAGCTCTTGTATCATAATCACCATTTTTGGGATTTATCAACGATGTTTCAACGCATACTTTAAATTTATCTATAGTAGGATAATAAGGTAATGAGATTGGGAATAACTCATCTACTATTTCGACAACGGAACTGTTATAGAATGAATCTCCCTGATTATCTTTTTCGAAGACTATGCATCTATCAACATCAGTATACTTAATCTCTCCATTCTGGAGGACTTTTTTGAATAAACTACTCATTCTCTGATATTGCCAGGTATTATCATATACTCTGTTACTTAAATCATCCTCAGTAATAGGTGTTAGTGGAAGACCTTTGCACATCCTCATAAGAATATTGGTTGTTATTGACCAGCTCATCCCACTATGATCATCTTCACATAATGATTTAAAAGCTTTTAATGCTGATTCATAACAAGCACAACCATAATCCCAACCATCCGATTGTCGTTCCTTTTGACAGGCTATA
>JAFYOM010000065.1 GCA_017560165.1 Parabacteroides sp. | reverse complement strand
TGTTACGATCAGGATATAGCGTTTATAGAAGAATATGGAACATCGGGTACGACAAATATTAACATCACTCATCGCCATTTTGGCAGCCACTAACCTGGATGCACAACAACATGCACCCAAATTGGTAGTGTATATTACTGTTGATCAATTACGGGGTGATTACATCGAATATTTTTATAACACTTTTGGAGAAAAGGGGTTCAAACGTTTGATGAACCAAGGGTTGGTCTATAACAACATCCGTTTTGAATTCTCTGATTTAGACGAAGCCAGTGCTTTCGCAACGCTATTTACAGGATGTAACCCTAATTTTCACGGAATTTCGGGTATTCACAAATATGATTTCGACAAAGAAAAAGAGGTTTCAATTCTAGAAGATTCTGAATATTTAGGAAATTATACTAAAGAGCACTACTCCCCTCGTCAACTTTTGAGTTCAACCATTGGTGATGAACTCAAAATTGCATCTAAAGGGAGAAGCGATGTTTTCTCTATTGCTCCTAATCCTGAAAGTGCAATCCTTTCTGCTGGTCATGCAGCAAACGGGGCTTTTTGGATGGATGACTACAATGGTAAATGGGCAACAACAACCTTTTACAAGGGGATCCCTTGGTACGTTGATCGTTACAACAATGGGACAGAATCTTTATCCAATCGGTTAGAACAGATGGTTTGGACTCCCTCTTTACCAATGGAAAAGTTCAATGCCTTTCCATACGTTTTGGATGAAATCCCTTATAAATATACGTTCAAAGAACAAACAACAGAATGTTTCTTTAATTTAAAAACCTCTCCTTTTATTAATAAGGAGATCAATCGTTTGGCTCTCCAGTTTTTAGAATATGGTTCTTTTGGTACTCGATCTTGTCCCGATTTATTGGCAATCACTTATTATGCCGGTAATTATAGGGGAAATATGAATAAGGAATACACTCGTGAAATACAAGATACTTATTACCAATTAGATCAAGATTTAGGAGTTTTATTAGATAAAATAGAGCAAAAAATAGGGCTTCAACATACACTGATAGTCTTTACAGGTAGTGGTTATTATCAAAGTATAGAGGAATATCCGGATGGTATGCCTTTATTAAATGGAGAATTTCATCCGAAACGTTGTGTTGCTTTGCTCAACATGTATCTAATGGCAATATACGGCCAACAAAGTAATTGGGTAAAAGGATTTTACAACAACCAAATTTATCTCAACCGAAAAGCAATCGAAGATGCAAAGCTAGATTTGATAGAAATTCAGGAAAAAGCAGCAGAGTTCTTACGTGAATTTAGCGGTGTACAATTTGTCGCTACTGAACACATGATTCGAACAGGACATTGGAATGAACGTCTTTCCAAATATGTACTCGGAACACATCTTTCTACTCGTGGTGATTTAATATTGGAGTTGCAACCTGGTTGGACAATCAACAACGATGACCAACAAGTAAAAACAAAAAATCGATCTAAAACTAAAGTCAATATAAAAAGGGTCGTACGTAACAATGCAGTTATCACTCCTTTAATATTTATGGGTAACGGCATCAAACCGGAACGTACTTATCGTGAAGTAGATGCAAAAGAAATTGCACCTACTGTTACTCATATACTACGAATTCGTCCGCCTAACGCTTCAAAAAGTTTACCACTGAGAGAATTAACCATCAATAAATGAAATAAATAAAACACTATACAATCATGGGATTTAATGATTTTCTGACGAAATTATTCGGCAACAAATCACAACGAGATTTAAAAGAGATTACTCCGTATGTGAATAAAATCAAAGCCGTATATCCGTCCATACAAAAGCTCTCTAATGATGAGCTTCGTGCTAAAATAGATGAAATCAAACAACGTATTCAGGATTATGTATCCGACGAACGTGCGAAAGTAAACGAATTACGTAGTGGAATAGAAGGTAAAGAGTTAGAAGAGCGTGAAGCTATTTGGGCTGAAGTTGACAAAATTGAGAAAACAATCACCGATAAAATGGAGATTGTGTTGGAAGAAGTTCTTCCTGAAGTTTTTGCCATTGTAAAAGATACAGCTCGTCGTTTTTCTGAAAACGAAATTGTAGAAGTTACAGCCAACGACTTTGACCGAACATTAGCTACTAAATTTGATTTTGTAGAAATTGAAGGCGAAAAAGCGCTTTACCATAACCATTGGGTAGCAGGTGGTAATGAAATCAAATGGGACATGGTTCACTACGATGTTCAGTTGTTTGGTGGTGTTGTTCTTCACAAAGGTAAAATTGCAGAAATGGCAACCGGTGAAGGTAAAACATTGGTAGCAACTCTACCAGTATTCCTAAACGCATTGACTCGTAATGGGGTACATGTTGTAACAGTAAACGACTATCTTTCTAAACGTGACTCTGAATGGATGGGACCGTTATATATGTTCCACGGTCTTTCTGTAGACTGTATTGATAAGCATCAACCTAATTCTGATGCACGTCGTGCTGCTTACAATGCAGATATTACATTCGGAACAAACAACGAATTTGGTTTTGACTATTTGCGTGACAACATGGCCATCAGTCCAAATGACTTGGTACAACGCAAACATAATTATGCAATTGTCGATGAGGTAGACTCTGTGTTAATTGACGACGCACGTACACCTTTGATTATTTCTGGTCCGATTCCCCGTGGAGAAGAACAATTGTTCGAACAATTCCGCCCAAATGTGGAAGTAGTGGTGAACGCACAAAAGAACCTTTGTTCTCAACTTTTGATCGAAGCCAAAAAGAAAATGGCAAGTAACGATCCCAAAGAGGTAGAAGAAGGTTGTATTCAACTATTCCGTTCTTTCAAAGGATTCCCTCGTAATAAAGCATTGATTAAATATCTAAGTGAAGAAGGTATTAAATCACAATTGTTGAAGACTGAAGAATATTTCATGTCTGAAAACATGCGTCATATGCATGAAGCAACCGATGAATTATATTTTGTCATTGACGAAAAGAATAACAGTATCGAATTGACAGATAAAGGTATCGATTTGCTTACAGGTAAAACAGATGATCCTACATTTTTTGTTCTTCCAGATATTACAACCGAGCTTTCTCAGTTAGAGAACATGCAGGGTACAGAAGAGGAAAGACAGGCGAAGAAAGATGAAATTTTAGCAAACTATTCCGTTAAAAGCGAACGTGTACATACCATTAACCAGTTACTAAAAGCATATGCCCTATTTGAAAAGGATATACAATATGTGGTTATGGATAATAAAGTCATGATCGTTGACGAACAGACTGGACGTATCATGGATGGTCGTCGTTATTCAGATGGTTTGCATCAGGCGATTGAGGCTAAAGAACGTGTAAAAGTTGAAGCTGCAACACAAACTTTTGCAACTATTACTTTACAGAACTACTTCCGTATGTATCATAAACTATCAGGTATGACCGGTACAGCCGAAACGGAAGCTGGTGAATTTTGGGACATTTATAAATTGGATGTAGTGGTGATTCCAACCAACCGTCCGATTGCTCGTAATGATATGAACGACCGTATTTACAAAACTAAACGTGAAAAGTATAATGCGGTTATAGAAGAGGTTGTACAATTGACAGAAGCGGGTCGTCCGGTATTAGTCGGAACAACTTCCGTTGAAATTTCTGAATTGTTAAGCCGTATGCTTACCATGCGAAAGATTAAGCATAACGTATTAAATGCGAAATTACATCAAAAGGAGGCAGAAATTGTAGCTTTAGCCGGTCAGAGCAGTACTGTTACCATTGCAACAAATATGGCTGGTCGTGGTACCGACATCAAACTTTCTCCAGAAGTAAAAGCTGCCGGAGGGTTGGCAATTATCGGTACAGAACGTCACGAAAGCCGTCGTGTAGACCGCCAGTTACGTGGTCGTGCTGGACGTCAAGGTGACCCAGGTTCTTCTGTATTCTTTGTTTCTTTGGAAGATGACTTGATGCGTTTATTCGCTTCTGAAAAGATTGCGGGCTTAATGGACAGATTAGGATTCAAAGAGGGAGAAGTTTTGGAGCACAGTATGTTGAGCAAATCTGTTGAACGTGCCCAAAAGAAGGTAGAAGAGAACCACTTTGGTATCCGTAAACGTTTGTTGGAATACGATGATGTAATGAACTCACAACGTACAGTGATTTATACTCGTCGCCGTCATGCTTTAATGGGGGAACGTATCGGATTAGATGTTTTGAATACCATTTATGATATTTCTGTAGCAATAGCAGACCAACACATCGATGGAGATTATGATAGCTTCAAATTAGAGTTATTCAAAACATTTGCAATGGAATGTCCATTCTCCGAAGAGGAATTCAAGAGCATGAAAGTGAATACTCTGGCAGATAAACTATTTGAAAATGCCCTTCAGTTATTCAAACGCCGCATGGAACGTATGACACAGGTGGCAAATCCTGTCATCAAACAGGTGTATGAGAACCAAGGAGCAATGTATGAAAATATTTTGATTCCAGTTACAGACGGTAAACGTATGTACAATATTTCATGTAATTTGAAAGAGGCTTACGAAACAGAAAGTAAAGCGATAGCCAAAGCTTTCCAAAAATCAATTGTCTTACACACAATTGATGAATCATGGAAAGAACACTTACGTGAAATGGATGAGTTGCGCCACTCAGTTCAAAATGCAAGTTACGAAAATAAGGATCCTTTGTTAATTTACAAATTAGAATCCTATAACTTGTTTAAGAATATGGTTGACGTCATGAACCGTAAGACTGCTGCCATTTTAATGCGTGGTCAGATTCCAGTACGTGAAGAACCGACAGAAGAACAAAAACAGGCTATAGCAGCTCGTCAAGAAGCCATGGCACGTCAAGCTGCAGCAATGGAAGCTGAAGCTCGCCAACGTATTGCTGTTCGCCAGGCTGATCCAGAACGTCGTCAAGACATGAGTAAATATCGTGCAGAAAAGACCGATATTTCAGGTAGTAATGCACCAGAAGCTCGTGCTCCTCAACAACCACGTCATGAACCGATTAGAGTCGAAAAACGTGTAGGACGTAATGATCCATG
>JAFYOM010000006.1 GCA_017560165.1 Parabacteroides sp. | reverse complement strand
TATTGACCACCAAGAGATACATACCCCAATGATGCGGAGTTCAATGTTGCTTGATGAAGTTCTGAAGGTGTCAACTCTTCTCGGTTGTAGATGCTTGTCATGGATTCCGGGCAAGAATAGGTCACTTTATTGAGCTGTTCAATGTAACCCATATCATCGCGGGGATCCAACAAATCAATAATACCGGTAGAATATTCATGATTTGTACCCGAAACACGATCAGAACTCGTAATTTCAGGAGCAACAACTTCAAGAGATGTGCTACCCATCGCTTTTGCAGCCGTAGCATATCGCACATGAATCGAACAACCTGCGGGAACTGTGAAATCAATCGATTTCGCAACCACATAACCGTGCTCCTGATTTTCTTTAATCAAATCAGGTCGGAGGTTGTTCTCGGACAGATACGAATATATCGGCAGCTGTTTGTCATACGGGCCGGCAGACAATATACCGTTTGTGTTACCGGTATAATACTCACCGAACGCCTCACCCAGCACATCATAACGATGTGTACCGAGAGACTTAAGCACATACTCAATCTTCACCGCATTTCCATTCGAAGGATCACCCAAAGCGGTGTTCATCGAGGTGGATGTATCGAAACCGATATACAGCGAACGCGATGCCAATAACGAGTACGGCAAATTAACGGGGATTGAAACGGTATAATCCGTTACGCCGTTATTTGTGATATGAAGCGAATCTTCTTCCGCATGCCAGAACGCGTCTTTTTGGTCTTGTTGTGTTGATCCGCCTGTTTCAACGACAGAAGATGGATTCTCTATTGTGGGTCTGAGCAGATCCACTTCACCTTTTACGACATCGTCCTTCTTGATCCATCCGGCATACAATGTTAGATTTTCGGATACAGGTTTTTCGGAAATATCATAATAGTTCTCCCAATCCTTATCTGTATACCAGCCAACAAATGTATAGCCTTCGCGTGTCTTATAACTTTCCACCACAGAATCGGAAACATACTGTTCATTTGCATTCTTCAAGACATGCACCGTTCTGGTCAGATGCTCCGTTTCAGAAGTGGCGGGATCTTCGGGAATGTTGTTATCAAACGTCACCGTATAAGACGACGCCGGAGAAGAACTTAAATAGAAGTGATTAACGGTGAAATCCGAACAAGTGCCGAGATTGCCGGCTGTGTAGAAACGGATACGCTCCAAGCTAATGATATTACCGTAACCATTTGTTTCCGTAAACCACGAGCGAAGATCAATAACGCCCGCATAATCGCCGTTCTGATAAGTACCGTTATAATCTTCTTGCATATAGTCCTTATAAGAACGGATGTGATAGGTTTGCGGAGGAACGTGAACGAGCTGACCTGCCGCGGACTTCGTGTTGTAATTGGAAAGCCACGGTTTGAGACTTTCAACAAAACTAAGTCCGGTCAAATCACCATTCGGTGTGTATTTGTTCGTTTGCAACAGGAAAGAGGAATACGAATCTTCCGATTGTGAAATGGAGAAATGTAAATACGGAGTATCGTTGAGATCCACAAACAAACCACTCATCTGGTTATTACCGGTGGTAACATAATGATAGTCGAGGGATCTTCCTTGATCGTCTTTCACACCGGATTCGTAGGCTGAATAACCCGTCAAAGCACCGTAATTAACGGATATCCACGACCATCGATTGCCTTCACCTGCAGCAACTTTCTCGGGATTAGAGCGAACTCGAAAATCGTTGTAACCATCGGGAAGGTTGTCATCGTCCGGTGCACCGCCATCGGGAAGATGTCGCACATCGGTGATCAGTTCGCTTGTGGTGTCTCTTCCTAATTTATTATTACCATTGTCATCTTGGAATTGAGACTTCTTATCGTGTTCATCCCATTGGGCGTTTTCATCCCAATCGCGAGACAACTCAGAGCTGTTACCACTGGTAAACAACCACGTTCTTGTGTTACTGGCATTTTCGAGCATACCATGGGATTTTGCCGGCAACAAATCCACTGTTTTTTCGGACAAGCCGTCGAAGTACATGTAGTTGAACAGAACGGAATCGTTCACTCCGTCACCGTCGACATAGAATCCGACACCTTTGACCGTAATGGTTGGATTGGCCTCTGTGATCAACTTTTCATGCAACAACCACGAGCGAATATCCAAACATCCATTTTCAGATGTTGGCAGATATTGCGAAACCGCCGGTGTCTGATCCAATGACAGATAATACCCACTCGTTTCGGTTTGAATCGAAACGGCACCATTACGGAAGAAATAGTGTTGTGCATTATTAGTATCTTTTCCGACATTAAAATGCAATGTAAATGTACCGGTTGCGTTGTTGTTGCATTTAAGAGAATAATACAAATACGGTGTTTTGTTCAAATCAACAACAAGACTTTTCGAGTTGATGAATTTGGTGTTTGTTGCATAATACGGTGTAATATCACCACTCGTGTTATTACCGGTAATAACTTTGATGCGATCGTTATAATCACTGTCGGGAGTATTGATCGTTCGTGTATCCGCATATTTCGACGCGAAATTAACTGTCAAACCGGAATTTAACTTCGTCAACACTTTGTTTCCACTTTGATACGGAGTATTGCGATAATCATGATAAGTTTTATCATTAATTTTCGTATAGGTTTTTTGACCCGATTTAATCCTTACCGTAAGTTCTTTGACATGGAGTTTATACTTAGCACCATCATAGTGAAAACGAATAAATGTAATACCTTCAAGATGCAGATCGTCAAGTAATATCTGACCGCTCTCAGGCATCTGCAAGCGCAAACAACCTTTCAATTCCTCATCAAATGAGTCGCTACGAGTTACACTCGCCTCACCAATGTCCGTTTTACGGGAACGGTAGGAATATGTTGTTTGCGTTTCCTGCCATATAGTCATCGTGATCGGTGCATACGCCATTTCTCCGGTGTCTTTTTTTGTAAGATAATAACTATAATATAAAGAATAGTGAGTTTTATAATTCTGACCGTAAGAGAAATTAAATTTAGTTTTTGAAGAATTCAGATAATAATCCGTCGACCAATCTGCATTATATACAGGGTATGAAAAGGTTCTTTCATCGCTATTCGTGGTAGGCGTTTTGATCGATGTAGTCGTATCTATGGGCCACGAATAAGACTTCCCGACATAACTTGAACTACGAACGCTATCGTCATTCTGCGGATCCATCGGCATCGTACCCCAACTGGAGGGTTTGAGTGCTTCGGAGGTCAGATGAAGATAATTAAATGTTACCGAACCGTCGGCATAGTTTTTGCCGTTGACATCTTTCATCTCGTTTTCATCTTTATATACAACCAGACGAATGGAGGTAATGGCGTTGACATCACCTTTGTAGAGATGATCCCAAAGGTCAATACAGCCGGTTCCCGAACCGGGAATCGCATAGCAAGAATTATCATCGAAATAACTTTTTACTCCGGGGCACTCCGTTGTCTCTTTAATTTCTACCGCTGTACCGTTCCACGAAAATACAAGAGTTTTATTTATCGTTGACGACGTCTCTCGTCCTTGTTGTAAATTGATCATGATCGACCAACGCATACCCGGTTTGGCATTAACCGAATAATTCAAATAACGGATCGAGGTCAAATCCTCAGCCGATGGTACATCAAAGGTAATATAATGATCATAACCACCGTACCACTTACGATTATAAAATTGACCGACAAATTTAAAATGTTCTTCTTGATATGCCGAAACCGTGATAGAACCGTCACCGCCATTATCCGGGTGGCTATACGTAAATGTCGGAGTCTGGGGATTTTGAATAACGTTTTTGTTCGATTCATCTAAATAGTCATCTTCGTCGACGATAGAACCGATTTCAGGTGTTCCAACCTTAGCGGATCTGTCTCCTACAATTAAACGATACGCCCACTTTGCACGGTCGATCATATCGTCGAGCATATCCAGACGGTTAGCATACACGCATCGGTCGCTGGAATCTCCACCCAATGTCACTACATCAAAAGAAGTCGGAGAGACCGCCCACGGGAAATGATCACCGGCTTTCACGGCAATAATATCATGTTCAGTGATTTGACTGACGTCGATGGTTTTGGTGCCAAAGAACATATAACGAACACGCAGCTTCGCGTTTTTACCCGTCATATATACATTGAGCGACTGCAATGAGACGGTGCCGGACATAAAACTTCCATCGTAATAGTCCGACTTCAATTTTGCCAAATCGATCACACCCGTTCGCGCAGAGGCGGACGAACTCATCGATTTATACACATAGTTTGGGTAGGATTTGAAATATTCACTTCCCATCATACCGGAGCATTTATCAAGACTAAGACCGGAACCGGACAGAAAACAATCGGAATAACTTTCACCGCTACCAAAATCAAAATGGAAAGCAACGGCCGCATCATCTCCGTCAAGCTCATAAGAATAGTATAAATACGGCGTTTCCGACAAATTAATATTGACAGAACCGTTCGAAAGAGTCTGTGTTTTAAAATCCGAATCCGATGTGGTGTTGCAGGTCATATAGGTACTACCGTCAACCGTGCGCCAGAATCCGGTCATGGTACCCGTACCTTTTTTTAAATCGATCACACTGAATTTTTTATACACACCCGGCGCTTCATAGTCATCGGATACAACCCAGTTTTGAGTTTTGGCATAAGAACCATCATCGATATGTTGCGACCCAACGGGAGTGCCGTAAGTGGGGATGGCATTCGCAGATTCCGTCGATACCCACGGATACACCGTATCGGGTGTCGATGCGGACGCATACACATTTTCAACGTTAAACGCAAAGTTGTTGATCGTCAGCTTAGATTTGGGAGGAAGAGTCAATACAATATCACGCACATGCACTAAATTATCATCGGGCATAAAATCCGCTGGATATGCACTATCTCCAACACCTTTATGTTCGTAACCTTTACAGACAGTATGAAAATCGATTGTGACGTTTTGATATTTTTTGACAATATCATTTTTATTCTCACAATTGGAATATTTCTGGATCATTTGATCCATACTTGCATAAAATCCTCTTTGTTTATGTTCAACCTCATAACCACTGGCTTGTTTGGTTACATTCTCACCCAACAAAGCCATTTTCATGGCAATATCTTGCTTTGTTGCATTTTCACCAAATTCAAGATCAGCATCAAACACCAACGATTCCAATTCGTTGACATTGACATAACGATTAATATACCATTTAAAAACGGCATTTTCATTTTCAGAGGGATTTAAAAACACAAAACTACCGTCATCAATGAGCTGTGCACGACCGCCTTCGCTCGCACCATTCTCATCCCCCTTCAAAATCACACCGGGTACACGCGGCGTGAGCGAGCTTTGCGGGTTTAACGCAGAACGACCGAGTGCAGCGACCGATAAGTCGACATACTCGCCGTTATACAACGGCTTTCCGTTCTCGTCGCCCGCCAGAGTGTGATTGATATACTCTATGGTAATATAATCGCCGTTATCCCAATCCGGCCAGTATTGAAGGCAGCCCATTTGTTGATAATAATTATAAAGAAATTTATAAAAATCAACGGAGAAATCAACAGCATTGTAATTTGTG
>JAFYOM010000064.1 GCA_017560165.1 Parabacteroides sp. | reverse complement strand
TTCATTGAGGTTCTTAACTTGAATATTGCGTATATTACGATAGATATTGATAATAATCGCAATTGCAACTGCTGTCTCTGCTGCACTGACACCGATGGCAAATAGTGCAAAGAAAAATCCTTCCAATTGATCAGGGAAAAGGAAACGGTTGAATACAGCGAAATTGATATCTACCGAATTCAGAATTAATTCCACACTGATAAGCATGGCTAACAAATTACGTCGGGTAAAGAACCCGTAGATGCCCGCAAACATCATGAAGGTGGAAACCACCAAGTAATATTCCATTTGTACCATAATCGTCTATCTTTTACGTGCAATCATTATACCTCCAACAATACAAGCCAAAAGTAAAATACTAATGACTTCAAAAGGCAATACATATTGATATTTTTCCATACCCATTAGGGCGTATCCAATGGTTCGGACATTTAATTCTCCTAATTCAAAATGAGAGGGAAGGAATTTATGTTTTAGCATGACGAATAAACACATGCCTAACCCTGCTAATGTAGAGATAAGTCCGGCTATCATTTTACCGCTTTTTAGAGGTTCTGCTTTATCTCCTTGACTAGAAGTCAACAAGATACTGAACACGTAAAGAACGGTGATACCACCGGCATAGATCAACAATTGTACAGCTCCTAAAAAGGAGTAGTCAAGCTGGAAGTAGATACCTGCTGTTCCAAACAATACAAACAGTAAATAGGTCGCAGCACGTAGGATACGTGAAGTCGATACTGCTAATACTGAACAGATGCAGATAAACAAAGCCAGTACAATGAAAACAATGGTTTGTAGTATCATAATTACTTATTCTTTTATTTCTTGTTGAGTGTTAATACCAATGTACTTCGGTCAAATACTGCATTTTCAAATTCTGGGGAGAATTCAATCGCATGGTGCGGACAAGCATTGACACAAAGCTGGCAAAACATGCAAGCACCTAAATCATATTTGTATTCAACCAAAACTTTCTTTTTCTTACCTGTCTCTTCGTTGGTAATACTTTCTGTTGTCAAATGGATGGTGTCATTCGGACAAGCCATTTGACAGAGTCCACATGCAACACATTTGTGATTACCATTTTCGTCGGTTGGCATAACCAAACGTCCGCGGAAACGAGGTGAGATTTCTAACGTAGCTCGGTTTTCAGGATACTGTTCTGTCACTTTGGGTGTAAAAAACTCACGACTGGTGACTTTCATTCCTGTTAAGAGTGTACCGATACCATGTAGCAATCCTCCGATGTATGATTGTTTCTCTTTCATTGCTTAAAAGTGTAATTTAAATACAACAATAATAACCATTAATAATAGGTTACATAGACCTATCGGTACGAGATACTTCCATTCTAAAGTTAGGATTTGATCGATACGTAGACGTGGGAATGTCCATTTGAACCACATCAAAATCCATACAACAAAGAATGCTTTACCAAAAAACCAAATGAATCCGGGGATGTAATCCATTACAGTATTGAAACCTTCCAATCCAGGAATATGTAATGGCATCCAACCTCCTAAGAAAATGGTGGCTGCTACTCCGGCGATGATAAATAGGTTGACAAATTCTGCCACGTAGAACAGACCGAAATGCATACCTGAATATTCTGTATGATAGCCGGCTGTTAATTCACTTTCTGCTTCCGGAAGGTCGAATGGACCACGGTTTACTTCGGCATTTCCTGCTATCAGATAAATAACGAAAGCGATAAATGCAGGAATATGTCCTTTGAATATGAACCAACCATCTGCCTGACGTTCTACAATTTCAGAGAACTGCATGGTATCGGTAAATACGATCATAGTCAAAAGACTCAGACCTACAGACAATTCATAACTAATCATTTGGGCACCACTACGCATGGCTCCAATCAATGAATATTTATTGTTGGAACTCCAACCTGCTAACAAAATACCTACAATCCCGATACTGGATGCAGCCATTAAGAAGAAAATACCTACATTAAAGTCAAGTACGGCCATCCCTTTATTAAAAGGTAAACAGCTGAATGCCATAATGGAGGCTAATATAACAAGATAAGGAGCCAGATTATACAAGAATTTATCCGCATGTCGAATGGCGATAATCTCTTTTATCAACATTTTAAACACATCTGCGAATACTTGAATGGTTCCCCATGGACCAACACGCATCGGACCTAAACGGCATTGAAAGGCTGCACAGACTTTACGTTCCATAAAAATCATGATGATGGCTATGATTGCGTATGTCAACAAAATGCATATACCGATGGCTAAACATTCGATAAACACTGCTAAATCATCCGGCATAAGAGATGTCAGCAGGTTATGTATCCAATGAGTTACTATACTAAAGTCAAACATATTATAGATTAAGTTGAAATGTTACTATTTTATCTGTCAATATCGGGAACTACATAATCCACTGTACCTCCAATAGCAATCAGGTCGGCAATTTTTGCATTGCGACACATGGTTTCCATGGCTGAAACTAATGGTAATCCGGTAGAACGGAATTTTAATCGATAAGGGAATTTGTCTCCGTGACTTTCTAAGAACACACCAAATTCTCCACGACTACCCTCTACAGCTGTGTAATAACTACCTTCCGGTATACGGATGATGGGTTTCATCTTTTCTTGGAAGGATCCTTCCGGAATATTATCCACTAGCTGTTCGATGATACGCATACTTTCAACAATCTCATCCAAACGAACCATGTAACGAGAGAAAGAATCTCCTTTGGTATAAAGGATTTCTTTAAAATCAACTTTATCATACATCGCATAAGGATGACGTTTACGAACGTCACAGGCCCATCCGCTAGCACGTCCGGTTCCTCCTGTTGCTCCAAATGAAATGGCATCTTCACGAGATAAAACACCAACTCCTTTTAATCGTCCATGAGCAATTATGTTTCCAGTAAAGACTTCATGGTATTCTTTTAATAGCGGACGTAAGTAGGCGATGAATTCTTTTACTTTTTTAGCAAAATCAGGAGCAATATCTGCTTGTACACCTCCAATGGTGTTGTAGTTCTGTATCAGACGTCCTCCTGTTGTAGCTTCAAAAATATCAAGAATCTTTTCACGATCACGGAAACCATAAAAGAATGCTGTTAAGGCACCTAAATCCATACATAAACAAGAGAAGAAGAGTAGGTGAGAGTCTATATGTTGTAATTCATCCATAAT
>JAFYOM010000063.1 GCA_017560165.1 Parabacteroides sp. | reverse complement strand
GGATAGACGGACGCTTCAGCAACGATTCAATATAAGTCAGATGTTCCTGATGAATCTCATGAGGTGCAATGAGCAACTTCATTTCCGGATGGTTGTTGAAGTAGGGAATAAAAATATCCTCATCCTGCGGCCATGAACTTCCGGCAATCAAAGTTAAAGGTTGTTCTTCCTCTTTCTGTTTGACAAAACGATCAACCTTCGGTAAATCACGTGCCTGATTTCGAACATCCAATACCCGATCAAAACGAGTATCTCCACAAACTGTCACATTCCGAATTCCATATTCTTCCAACAATTCCTGCGAACGTTTATCTTGCACAAACAAATGCGTAAAATAATGTAACATTTTCCGATATGGAGCACCAAACCACTGGAAGAAAAGTTGTTCTTGACGAAAGATAGCCGAAATAATATAAGTTGGTATTCCTCGTTTACTTAATTCACCCAAATAATTACCCCAAAATTCATACTTGATGAAGATTGCCATAACCGGATTTGCTAAGTTCAAGAACTTCTTTACCCGATAAGGAGTATCGAAAGGGAGATAACAAATAACATCTGCACCTGCATAATTCTTACGCACCTCATATCCCGAAGGAGAGAAAAAGGTCAATAGGATCTTATATTCCGGATGTGAAGCCTTAATCTGTTCCATCATAGGACGTCCCTGTTCAAACTCTCCTAACGAAGAAGCATGGAACCAAACATACTTTGCATTTCGGTCAATTTTTTCCCGAAGTATTCGGTTCGTCTTCCATTGCCCCATACGCATTAATCGCGCCTTTCGATGAAAAGGTGCAATCAAAGCCACAATAAAGGCATAAAAGTGAATAAGAATACTATACATATTAATTATTTAGTCTTTCAATAGCTAGCTCTATACGACGAATGGTTTCCTCTTTACCCAAAGCCTCTGTAATATCAAAGATATGCGGACCTTTACCTTCACCAACCAAAGCTAAACGAGTGGCATTCATGATATTACCCAAGTGATAACCTTTACATTCAATCCAAGCCTTCACTTCATTTTCTGTACCTTCTACATCAAACGGAGTACGCTGACGCAAAACTTCTACCAATTCAGTCAAGTTTGCAGCACTATCTGCCTTCCAACGTTTCTTACGTGTCTTTTCGTCATATTCTGTTGGAGCAACAAAGAAGAATGCACACACATCCCAAAGTTCTTGGATGAATGTCACACGATCTTTCATCAAACCTACAACCTTTTCCACATATGCAGATTCTGCTTCGATACCTTTGCTTGCCAAGATAGGCATAAATAAGGCAGCAGCAGTTTCATTACTCATCTGCTGGATATAATGATGGTTAAACCATTTACCTTTTTCATAATCAAATTTAGCACCACTCTTACTGCAACGAGTTAAGTCAAAACATTTAATCAACTCATCCATACTCATCACCTCCTGGTCGTTACCCGGGTTCCAACCCAAAAGAGCCAAGAAATTAACTACAGCTTCTGGCAAATAACCACTTTCACGATAACCAGAAGACACTTCTCCACTCTTTGGATCATGCCATTCCAATGGGAACACAGGGAAACCTAAACGATCTCCATCTCGTTTACTTAATTTTCCATTACCTTCTGGCTTCAACAACAATGCTAAATGAGCAAACTGCGGCATTGTGTCAGCCCAACCTAAATAACGATACAACAAAACATGTAATGGTGCACTCGGTAACCACTCTTCCCCACGAATTACATGAGTAACTTCCATCAAATGGTCATCCACAATGTTTGCCAAGTGATATGTAGGTAGTTGATCAGCAGACTTATACAAAACTTTATCATCCAAAATAGAAGAGTTTATCACTACCTCGCCACGAATCAAATCGTTCACCAATATATCTTCATTCGGTTCAATTTTAATACGAACTACATATTGCTTACCTTCAGCAATCAAAGCTTGCACCTCTTCCACCGGTAATGTCAAAGAGTTACGCATCTGTTGACGTGTAGAAGCATCATATTGGAAATTTGGAATTTCTTTTCGTTTAGCATCTAATTCTTCCGGAGTATCAAATGCAATATAGGCCAAACCTGCCTCCAACAATTGATCGACATATTTCTTATAAATATCTCGACGTTCACTCTGACGATAAGGACCGTAATTTCCTCCAAAACTTACTCCTTCATCAAACTTGATACCTAACCAAGTCAAAGCCTCAATGATGTACTCTTCTGCTCCTGGAACAAAACGTTGTGAATCCGTATCTTCAATACGAAGAATCATATCACCACCATGCTGCTTAGCAAACAAATAATTATACAAGGCTGTGCGAACACCTCCAATATGTAACGCTCCTGTAGGACTCGGAGCAAATCTAACTCTCACTTTTCTTTGAGTCATAATCTCTTTTTCTAAATTATTATGTGGCAAAAATAGCCCTTTTTTTTCTGTTAATAAACTTTTTTATGTACATTTCGCCACAGAACATACCTAAGCATATTTGATCTACGAGTAAGATTGTACATGCAGATAAAAAACAATAAAATCATGAAGCTAAAAAATTATAATATCCATCCTTCTGTTTATTTTTTGATTACAGCATTACTTGTTGCTTATTTTTTCCCTCGTGAAGGGAAATTCCGCTATAACTTTTATGAAGGGAAGCCGTGGAGATATGGTCTATTGACTGCACCAAATGATTTTCCTATCTATAAAACAGAAAACGAGCTGAAGACTGAACGAGATAGTGTATTAAAACATTTTGAACCATATTATCGTTTAGATAATACAGTTGCATCAACCGTAATAGACAAATTACGACAAGATTATAAGGATAAACTTAAAGATCGTGCAACTCCGGTCTATATGCAATACATCGAAAAAAGTTTAGAAAAGCTTTACCTTAATGGAATAGTTTCTACGCAAACATGGGATAACTTTCGTGCGAACAATTATCCTCGCATAAATTTACTAAATAACAACATAGCATCACCTTATTATAGCAGTGATTTCTTCACGGTAAAAACTGCCTATGAATTTATTATAAACAACTGTCCAAGTTCTTTAACAAAAGCAGTCTTACAATCATGTGACATCAATAATTATATCAAAGAAAATGTAAGTTATGATGCTGCAATGTCTGATAAGGTACGAGAAGAACTTATCAATAGTGTTCCTTTGTCCAGTGGATTAATCCAAGCCGGAGAACGTATAGTGGATCGTGGAGAAATCATTGACACACATATTTACAATGTGTT
>JAFYOM010000062.1 GCA_017560165.1 Parabacteroides sp. | reverse complement strand
GCTAAGAAATAGATACACATAAACGGGATAAATGAAATATATAGGATAACGATACTGGTTCCATCCCAAATCAGAAGGGCAATCGTTACTAAAATAATCAGTAACGCATCACCGGTCATTCGACAAATAGGAGCCAACAAACTATGACTGAACGCATAGCACATGGCATTAATTTCATGACCTAATTTATTACTACCCTGTTCACGAATAAAAAGCAATCCTTTGTTGTAATAGGCTGAGAACAAAGAATAACTTAATCTTCGATAAAAAGAGAGCAGACACCGATTTTGATATTTTGTCAAAAAGGTGGAAAGTATGCACTTTGTGATAATGACAGCAACAGCCAAGATACAGAAAGAGAATACCGCTTCATTCGTTTTTCCCTCTTCCAATAAAAGATAGAGTATAGGAAGCAAGGCAGCCAAACTGGCAAAATCGAGTAACGCCATAAAGAAAACAGACACCGCTATTTTCAATAGTTTCTTATGCTCATTAGGTTGTAACAAATGATGGATTCTTCTCAGTATCTTCATAACATGAGATATTTAAAAGATGGTTCTCGGATTACAGATATGAAACACGACAGATTTCCAAATCCGATTAAAAAGAGAAGATGGTAAAACCCTGCTTTTGAGTTTGTGAACGTATAACAAACGTTTTATCTTATAAATAACAATTCCAATCTTATTACGAGTAGGAATATGGACCAAAGAACAAGGATATAAGATTTCGTGCAGCATGGTGTCAACAATATCATCTCCACCCTCCACATGGACAGATGTACCTAAATAGCGATTACAGAGTTTTGTCATCGCGGCTATCCCTTCATAAAAGGGTTCTTTCTTAATTTCTTCCGGTACTTGTAAGCCATATCGCCGAAGAATCATTGCCCAATCACACAAATGATGCAAGGCTAATCCACTACCATAATGCTGCATAGCATGAAAGGCAATAAATAAGGTATTGAATAAAGGGGAAGGAGTTAGAACTTCTCCTACATCTAAAGTCGTTATTTGAGGTTTCATATTCTCTTTCAGAGTACGTTCCACTTTGACTGCTACCTGATAGGTCTCTACATTCAAAAAAGTCTTGTGGTTTTCTATCGGAACACCTTTATAATAGAACACACTGTGTTTGGGAGAATGGGTATCAACCTCTATGCCTTGTTGCTCCATCAAACAGTTTGCCAGTTCATTTGCTTCCGCATCACTCATTCTCTCTTTGTCCGCAGCATAGGTATAGATATCAATATCACCTCCTTCTCGATGGCAGGGGATAGGATAAAGCGAAGAGAACCCGACACCTTTCAGCTGCATGGTTGCAATACCATTCCGGGCATACAAACGGGAAAGCTTATCAATGGTTCTACAATACCGAATGTATTGCTTTTCGTACCGATCTACCTTTACACCCCATTGTAGTTTGAGTGTTAGGGGAGGGCGAAGATGATTCGGTAAAGCCAATACACCATCCCATGCCAAAGCCATAACTCCTTGTTTCTTGGCCAACAGGAAACATTCATTCCAATCTGTTTCTGTTACATCAACAAAGAATGATGTTTCAGTTCTCTTTTCTTGTAAGGATGCTCTAAGTAAGGCAAAGAGCATTTCTTCTGACTTTTTCATTCTATCACTTGACAATCTTTCATGGAATCAACCCAAATCTTTGCATCTTTTTCAGCACGTTCTTTGCTTATATGGAAAGAACTTTCCAATAGATTAGCTACATCTTCTATTGTGAAATCCTTGTCAATAAATTTTTCAAAAAGAAATTTAGCAGAGTTGTTTAAAGATATGATATGAGTAAGATCAAGATCTCTTGTCCCTTGTTTTACGATGATGGTTTCTCCAGCGATAGTTCGGAGTTTATAGTTTGATTTGATTTTCATATTAACTGTAATGTTTGTTGTTAAAAAACGCCAACTTTTCCTTGATTGGAGAGGTTGGCGTTTTATGTTTTATTCAATCAACTGTTTCCCCTTTTTTGCAATATAATTACATAATGATTTTAGTAAATCATTCTTTATTTTATCAATAGAAATAAGTTCTATTTTTTTGTTTGCAATTAAATTGAAATATTCTTCATATTCAATCTCTTTGCAATGTAAAGTTTCAATACTATAGTCTAACATATAAATCTCATCATTATGCTCTTTCCTCTTTGCATAATAAACACATGGTATAGAAACATGTTCATAAATAGTATATAGATTTTCAACGTATTCTTTAGGTGTGACTAGTTGATTTTTATTATATTTAATTAACTCAGTAGCAACAATTTTCATTCTTTTTCCTCTATTTCTATAATGTTAGT
>JAFYOM010000061.1 GCA_017560165.1 Parabacteroides sp. | reverse complement strand
ATGCCCGATGTGTGGTCAGCATAGTGGTAGACAATATATCAATGATATTGGACAGACATTGCTTTTCCAAGTATCTCGGAGACTAAACAATATGGAGATAAACTTGAACGAGACGGATTAACAATCCTTGAAATGGCAGCCTTGTTTAAAGGTTTAATTCCTATAGAAGTGCTTGGACAAATGCCGCTTCCATTTGTTCATATCCTCCGAGATCAACGAATAAAACAATTAGAAGCAAAGAGAAGACAAAACGAGATAATGACAAATCGAATGTCGAATCAGCATAATATTATTAATCAACCATCTGCCCCACAACAAGGGGTGGATGGTTTCGATGAATCGACAATCGAACAGTTAATAGAAGACGGGCTCACATAATAAAGAACAGAAAGCGGTGAGCATTATGGAATATTATTTTAATGAATATATTTCTGAAATAATGTCATCTTCAGGAATGGATTATTTAATAATAAATTATATTGATATACGAGAACAATATTACCAACAATTGTGTGTTGGTGGATGATTTGAGTACATCAAAAATATTAGGAGGAAATATTATGTTTAATATCACAGGAAAGCAGAAAGAATTTGGAGAAATCTTTGAAGGCCACAGACTTAATATATCAACAAAAAATGTATACTTCCAGAATATACGTTTACTGAATACATACAAACCTGATATTCTCTCAAGAGAGGATTTCGAGAAATATTACAAGGTGATATTGAATGATATCAAGAATGAATCAACTCCAATCGAGTGTATTATCCCGAATGATGAAAAATTAATAAATGAGGATTCCGATGATCCTAATGCAGAAGTTCAGGTACCAGAGGGATATAAGTTATTTGTAACAAACCAGGTTGTTCCGGAATATAAACAAATCTCTGCAAGAATAAAAGCAGATGATATTAATGCAACATTCCCACCGACACATCCTGTCAGAATGGCTGTAATAAATGACCCAAGTAAAATCGATCAGGTAATTGATGATGCTTTTGTTCATTGGCTGCTCTTCAAGTATCTTGAGGCTATTGATACTCTTCAAATTCACGGTTATTCAAACTATACCCCTGTGATAGAATGGACAGTAAACAACATTACAGAATCAGATCTCAAAGCATTTATAAAGAGCGATAAAATAAACAAAAACAAAATCAAAAAATTCATACGTTCGATAGCATTTGCTCCAGACTTCTCAAGAGTTATCAAATTCTATTCCGAAGAAAGAGATAATTGTCCAAAGATTGATGTTGAAAATCTTATATACAGACTCATATCAAATGAGGATGTTAAACCAGATCTGTATATTATCGGAGCAATATATCAGACACTTTCTTTTGCTATGTCTGATATATACACAAATAATATCGAAGAGTCACCATGTGCAAAGTATGTGATCGATGTGCTTTCTAAGATATAATATTTCATTTACGTAAACATATTGTTTACATGATACGCCGAAAGATGTATCGAAATATAATATCTGAGGTGAATAGTATGAATGAAAAACAAACAAATCATCGATCACGGAAACCAATGAACAATGCTCAAGACATTGTGAATCGTTGTGCTGCTATTGACAAACGTTCAATGTTTGGAGCTTCCGCATTTGCGTTTCCTGACAAAATATCTCCTGTTCGAGCTAACATGGCTACAAAACATGGAGTAATGCAGAGGCTTGTAATAACAAATCCAGAATTCCCATATGTTTACAGTGGTGCTGAAAATGAATTTGGTTCACGCTCTTCATGGAATGTATCTGCTGAGGGAGATCTCGAGATAAAACGTAAGTTTATCAAATTTAAGGATTTCCCAGAATACTCCCCAGTAGCATACATTTATTACAATCGAGACAATGGAAAATATGGATGCAAAATTGTATCTCCGGTTGTTCGTGTTACAGAAAAATATGGATTCAGAATGAAGAATCTCATATCAGACAAACGTGAAGGAGATATAATACCAAAAGGAACACCTATTACACAATCATCATCATATGTTGATGGATTATATTGTGCCGGTAGAAATTTGAGAATGGCATATGCTGTGCTTCCGGATCTCACAGAAGACGCTATAATATTATCAGATTATGCCGCAGAAGTATTGGCATTTGATATGGTTGATGATGTTAATGTCGAAGTTTCTAAGACTGCATATCTTAGAAATAGATATGGTAAAAATGGTGAATATAAACCATTCCCAAATGTTGGAGAATGGATAGAAAATGATATAGTTTGCTCAATAAGAGAGAACTCATTTGTTTCATCTGTTGCCGAAGCATCCGTTCCTCATATCAATGATAAAAACAAATATTCGCATGGAATTGTTACAGATATCGATATTCGTACAAATGTCGAAGTTGAGAATGAACAATTTAATTATTACCTTCGTCAAATAACCGAGTGGTATGATGATATTTATTCATACATATCAAAAATAATAACAGATCCGTCACAGGATGATACGACACTTCTCGACATATATAACAAAGCCGAGAAGTTCCTATTCTCAAAAGCAATGTGGGCGGATAAGGAATATATCGCAGATACGATCATGACATTCCGAGTTCTTCAGCCAACACCAATAAGAGTTGGTCAAAAGATAACAGGTCGATATGGTAACAAGTCTGTTGTTGCTAAGATTATTCCGCGTCATCTTATGCCAAGAACTGTTGAAATAGATGAAGATGGTAATCCAATACCAGGTACAGAAAGACCGATCGATATGTTAGCAAATGCTTTGGCTGTTCCTAATAGAATAATAGGATTTGCGGCATATGAAGGTAAAATAACATATCAGCAGGAACGTATGCTGAGTTATCTCAGAAAGATGGCTGATGATGGTGCTACAGATGATGAAATCATGAGCATTGTACTCGACTTTATTGGCGAATATAATACAATGCAACATGATGAACTTGCGAAGGTATATAAACAATCACCAAAAACGGTTGTTGAAGATATTCTCAGAAATGGTTTGTATATAAATATTGAACCATTGAATGATATATGTGTAAGAGATGCTCTTATTGCATGTGACAAAAAATATAAGGACATTTTCAAACCATATAAGATACAAACAAAACTTAGACACAGATGGGTTACACTTGATGGTGTGTACAATGTGGGTTATCAGTATACCTGGGTTCTTAAACAAGAACCTTCAAAATATCTTACAGCGGTATCTACGGGAAGAACAACGTTATATGATCTTGCGGTTAAAACAAAACAATACAAAGACCATCTTAAACATTATTCAGATAATGCGATTAAGTTTGGTGAGTATGATACATATAACTTCCTTGCTGCTGTTGAAGTAAGAACATTTGCTAAAGTTGCAACATACTTCAGGGGTTCACAATACGAAGAGAATTCGGTACTCATGAGTCAGCTCAACGATAAGCCACTTGATCTTACAAAGTATAATAAATTCCCACAATTAGATAATCTACATAACACATTCAAATTCATTGGAATCGGAATGAAGTCAACTGGAGGATACAATACAATCGGTCCTATCGATGATATACAGGAAATCCAAATCGGAAATATACCTGTACAGATATCACTTCCAAATCTGTCGTATGTTCTGATGATATATTCATACTACACACAGTATGAACAATATCTTGGTGGAGCTGTTGATGTTGTCGAATTCTTAGGAAAGATAAGAAGAACAAATGTATTCGAGAATAAACCTGACTGGTATATCGATTGGGTGTTTGAAGAGTTTGTACACTTACTGCCTGTATTGCAGCAATTAAAACAATATCGTTAATTCGTTAAAATACTCCTATTGAAATGGTGTGGTGGGGGTATATCCCCCACTGCTCCGTTTTATTTTTTATTTTATAAGAAAGGGGAAATGAAAAATATGTCTAAGATAGTTCGTATAAATAATCGATATTATGATTTTGGCACAACTAATGAATCTTTTTTACAAACTGCAGCAGAATTAAAGACGCTTGGAATAAAGAATTGGTATTTTATGTTGGAAGTAAAATATCCACAGATTGGAGTGCAGGATATTGATCCATATGATCCAAATATATCAAAAGAAAATCAAGGTAAGATTCATATCGAATCAAAAGCAAATATTTGGTTTTGGTTAAGAGAAGTTGCACGTGTTCCTGCACAAGGTGCACCACAACCTTTCCGTGTTGGTTTAACACGAGCTTCATGTGCTGCAACATGGTGTTATTCACATAATATTGATTTCATGTTATGTCAACCTCGTCAGACATGGAAAACAACGATTGTTCTTCTTTTAATAACATATGCATTTATATATGAATTGAAAAATGTATCAATACCATTTATGCATCTTAAAGAATCAGACACATTAAGAAACGCAGAGATGTTAAGAGATTACATAACAACACTTCCACCATACATGAATCCATGGTATGGTAAAAAACAACTTCCTGGTTTGAAATCTTTGAAGTATGAAGAACATGGTACTTCCATAAAGATTCTCTCATCTGCAGATTCAGAAGTTAAAGCGAAAGATAAAATGAGAGGTATGACACTTTTCGTGGGTATGATTGATGAGTGGGAATATCTTAATTATATTTCAAACGTTATCGCAGGTGCTGCTCCTGCTATGAAGTCTGGTAGAGATATTGCGGCAAAAACAGGTGGTCGTGCATGCATGATGTTATTATCAACACCTGGAGATTTGGAAACTCAAACTGGTAAGGAAGCACAGCACATGATTGATCAAACACCTCCATTCTCCGAACAGTTCTATGACTTTACTGAAGAAGAAATTAAAGCACATTTCGACGGTGTTGGTCATAAGAATGATGATGGGACATTTGAACAAATCACAATGCTGTATATCGAATTTAATTACAAACAACTCAGAAAAGATGAAGCTTGGAGACAATATCAATATAAGGAAGCTGCGAAAACAAACAAACTTGCAGAGTATCGTCGTGGTGTTTTGTTGGAAAGATTCCGCGGTGGAGATGCTGTATTGTTTGATCAAAAGGATATTGATTACATCAAAGAGAATGTTAAACAGTGGAGTTATGATATATTCCTCAGGAAGAAGTTCCATCTCTATTGTTATAAACATGAGATAAAAACATTCGATCTCACATCATCTACCCCATATTTTGACATCAATATACCATATCTGATAGGTGTTGATGTTGCTGCAGGTGGTAATGGTGATAACACTGCAATATGTGTTGTTCATCCGTATACATTGGAAGTTGTTGCGGAATTACAATCTCCTTATATAGGATTGATTGATCTCATGAGAATTATTACCGATCTTGCGAAAATAATTCCAAAGGGTGTATTCTGTGTTGAGACGAATTCTGTAGGTAAAGCTATCGTTGATTTCGTTCAAGAGACTGGTCTTGAACATAGATTTTATTATGATCCTAAAATGGATTTCGCAAAGAATGCTATCGAAGTTAAAGATCCTCTTGAGGAAGCTAAGGTTAAAGCAAAGAAAAAACAATACATTGGTACATATGTAACAGGTGCTGTTCGTAATAATATGATGGATTTGTTGAAGCGTCATGTTAAGGATTATAAAAATCTATTATGCTCTAAGATGCTTGCTACAGATATTCTTAATCTTGTTAAAGGTAAGAATGGAAAGATTCAGGCTGCAGATGGAGAACATGATGATATGGTTATGGCATATCTCCACACATTATATGTTCTTTATTACGGTAGAGAAATCTCCAGATTCGGTATTGATAAGGACAAGTGTTCATACGAAAGAGTCAATGAAGTTATTCAAGAATACGAAGAAGCTGTTGTTGAAGAGACAATCAATAATATGAAACCATATGACCACCCAACAATGTATGAAGAACAACTATTGCATGATCTAACCAATCCAGGTTTTAGAGGTGTTGATGAGTATGGTTATTCATACGATAAATATTCGCACACAAATAATAGAAATGGTTTATCACATAATGAAGATTATTCCGATTTTACAGCAGAAGACTATGCATTCTACACCTCTGTCAATTCTATGTTATTTTAACAAAAATGAGAGCCCCATTACGGGGCTCTCCTATAATTCAAATCAATTTGTTTTAATTTTCTCGGACATTATCTCATGGAAATAATGTCCAGCATGACCGGCATTAGTCACACCAATACCTTTTAGGATTAGACTTAATCCTGTATTCATTTCATTAAGAACACCAGGGTCAAGTGTTTTCTGCGAATAATTTCCAGTCTCATCATATATTCTGATTCGGATGGTATTTTGGTTCTTCGAACCAAATCCAAAATATACATCGGCTGATATTTCGGAAGCATCAGAATAATCTGTATATGTTTTGAAAGATGCCATATAAAATCGATTCTGTGTATCAGTTATGGCAATCTTCAATTCTGCGGCATCTTCCGCCGCACTTATTGTGTAAACATAATATCTATGTTTACCATCTCCAGGTTCCTCATAATAATGAGCCAATCCTTCTTCGGTATCAACAGATACCGAAAAATGATTATATTTTATAAATCTTAACAGATCCATCTCAACAATAGATGCCTCTGCAATTTCTTTTGGAATTTCAAATTTATTCATTTATTATACCTCCTCAGGAATATTTCTTTTAATGTTGTGATTAGATTTTGATTATCTCCGTCACGTTTTTCAATTTGTTTTATTCTGTATGGAATTTCTTCGATATAATCTATGCAGTTAAAACGTACAAGATTAATCTCATTTAAATCCATACAAAATTCATGTATGTCTGTTCCAAGTTTAACCTCGGTTGGAATCAATCCATATTTGAAAGATTTCTCCAATATCTCCGCATAACATGAAACATATTCTGATGGATATTCTGGAATACCTCGTTGCAGATATTCCAGAATAGTGTCCGAATCGATATCATCGATATTGATGTCCGAAAAGTTTGGATTCATACCAATACTTTTCAGGAAAGTCTGTATACAATATCCTGACAATCCTAACGATTTGATTGATATTTTATTATCCAATTTTGCTATTTGATATGGAAACTTTAATGATGGGATATAATCATAATATCTCCATAGCATATTCATAGTTTTATGTCCTCTAAATGGCATATTCATCGTTTGAGACCCTCTAATTTATCAATTATTTCTGCTATCGATTTTTCTCCCATTCCATGCAGCTTGCGTAATTCTTCTATATCGGCATTTCTTAAATCACCGATTGTTTGGATATTATTACGCATCAAAATACAGAATGGTCGTGACGACAATTCCAGTTTTTCAAGTGGCATTTCGTCAAGATTCTCACATTCTTTCGGCAATAATTCGAGACCATGTTTTGTCAACACTTCCTCTATTTCTTCAATGCCTTTAACATCGAGATTTCGTATTTTCTCAAGGTCTTCTTTGGTGTATTTTATAATATCGCCAAGTGTGCATATACCATAATTGTATAACGACCGATATGTTCTCAAAGAAAATCCGACATTTCCAATATCCGTATTTTTCTCAGTTTTCATTTTAATATCTTCATGCTCTTTCTCATAGACATAATTCAAAACACCAATATCCATTATCTTTTTATAATGGATATGTTGATGCATCCTGTCTACAATTTCGGAAACATTTAGAGATTCCATATCTCCGTTTACTTTTCTGATTTCTTCCTCAAGAACCAACCAAACTAATTGTTTCAGAAACGGTGGTTCTCCATACATAAGAGTGCGTTCATCCACCGTACTCATGTATGTGTATCCAATCGCTCTCATATATGTGTGATTGATAGCTGTAGATGATAATCCGACCTCTTTAGATCTTATCATTTCTGCTGATACTTGTTCAAAGTATCTTCCTAAAATCAGATACTTCAAAGAATATATTCTGTATCTTATTTTTCTGAGTCCATACATTATTATTTCACGAACTCTTGATTTTGATAAATTGTATTTTTCACCGATCTCAGCATATTTCAATTTATCATGATATCTCGAAAGGATTATTTTTACAGTTCGATCTTGAAGTTTTGTAAATTCTTTTGCTAAAATCAAGAAAACTTCTTCTTTGATAGATGTGTTATCATCAGATGTTGGAACTGTGGTAAACAAATCCTCATCCTCGAGTTTAGGAGAAAACTCCCAAATCATATTAAATGGATAATCCATATTATTCAAATACTTGCCAGCCATTATATTCCCTCCTCAAAATATCTTGTTACATAATTCCGGACAAATCTTTTTGCCAAGAACTGACATGATGAATGAGATCGGAATAAATATTTCACCGAAATCCGCGTACATTTTCTTTCGGATTTCTTCCGGACTTTTTGCTCCATCATTTATGTATGAGAGTACAATTGTAACTCTCTCTTCCGGTGAGAATTTTCTATCATTATTTTCCAATCTTTGTCTGATCCATTCTCTCACCTTTTCTGAATCTCTTGTGAAAGCAAATTCATCACTGATTTTGATGGGTTTGTCAGTGTTGGTTTCCGTTGATTTTGGAGTTTCTTTTTGAACAACGTTATTGTTCAAAATGAATTTGCCACTTACAATGGTGAAATATTTTTCACTAATATTAGTGTATGTTCCTTTGCAGATCGATTTAAAAGCAGTACTGCCAATTGAATTGTGCTCCGAGAGATATGTTAGTATATTATGCAACGTGTATGACGTATGTGATCTGACATATTCATATATTAACGAACATGCCCTATCGATATCGGCAATAGATGGGTGAGATTTATCGCCAGGTGTTTCCAATTTTAAATTTTCGATGGAACAGTTCTGTCTATTGCCATCTTTATAAACTGGAATCTGACGATTTCTTACATATGGTCCGATGAATGTCTCTATCATGAGACGTGCTAATTGGTGTGATTGATTTTTTACACGCACCACCATATAGCCTTTTGATAATTTTGGGTCAATATTGACCCAGTTTCCATTTACCAAACCCAACACTTTACCAGATTTAGATACTTTGATATCTGGATATGAAGTCTGGAAATATTCTTCATCTCCATATGTATCTGGAGTATCTTCTGCCGGAGATGATTCAATTTCTGAAGCTTCTTCAACTTTAACTGAAGTGTGGTTATTCAAAGCCTCAGTTAAATTTGAACACACATCCTCTATCGTGTTAGTGATTATTTCGGAAATATTCGCCGGCTGTTCAGCCATTGGTGTTTCCGTTTTTGTTCCTGAGAATATCTCTTTGAAATATTCCCAGACATTTCTGAAATCAGCATCTATCATTGATGCTGTTTCTAAATCTTTTGATGTTATTGCATTTGATTCACAATAACATTTTACAGCAGTTAATTTTTCTGCTGCATTTGTAATTTTCTGTAATTTCATTTTAAACATTCCTTTCTGACACCTATAAGATTAAATTTGATTTTCGATGTCATATTAATAATATACATATGAAAAGTTAGAATAATAGAACATCAGGAATGGGGCCCGAAGGCCCCAAATCCCAATGTTAAGGAGGTAAACAATTATGCCGTTCAGCATTTAATTGGAGGAAGCAATTTCATATCAGGTTTAACGCCCCTATAATCATTTTATATCGGGAAGTATTTTCATATCGGGTTTAACACCAGGAAAATATTTCAATAAATATCTTCTGGACAATACCCAACTTGAAATACTTTTTACTTGTTTGACATGATCACAAACGTCGACATAGTAACAATCTTTATCATCTTTTCTGCGTCTGCATCTACCAACACATTGCTCTGATGTTATTGGACTTTTAAAAGCATCATAATTTATCAATATTGATAAGCCGGGAACATCCACACCGGTACCTATTGATTGGATGGTGCTAATTATTATATCACCATTCATTACTTCGGATCTTTCACTTAATGACATTTTTCCATTTATCGCACCATATTTATATTTTTTAAAGTATGGGTCTTTATCCATTTCTTCAATGACCATATCTATGATGTCTAACAAAGGTATTACCATTATCATTTTTCCATAATCTATTAATGAACGTGCACGTTTTGCTATCGTTATTATATTTCGAATTAATGGTTTTCCGTCATTATAATGCATCAACATATTATAATATGTTGATTTTATCAATCCTTTTGTCCCGTATTTTAAATATTCTCTACAAAGTTTATCAGATGGATAATACCACACATTTTGAAGGTATACGTTGATATATGATGTCCGATATTCTTCATAGCGTGCATCACCTACGAATCTTTCAGCATCAAGTAGAGCACGATTCAAGATACTATCTTCGAGAGGATCAGATCTACCAAGAGTAGCAGACAAATACCAGTTGTGTTTGATATTACAAATTGCATCTAACTTAAGCACACCCTTCAAGTGAAGATGTGCTTCGTCAACGATCTTAATTCCAAAAGATGAATCATTGATAACCTTCATCAACTTTTCCCAATCTTTACCAAGTTCAAGTTCGATTGATGCTATCGTAACAACACAGAGCTTCTTATCCGGAGCATCCCATATCCTGGTTGCAATATCTTCTCTGGGAATGCCACAACCTTCAAACTCTTCAACCCACTGATTCTTCAACAATGTTGTTGGAGCTATTACGAGTGGTTTCATTTGAATCTTAGATGCTGCATATGTTGCTATGAACGTTTTACCTACGCCGGGTTTTAGTTCAATTGTCATTTTCGGAGATTTGGAATTCAACATTTGATGAATACAATCTTCTTGAAGAGGAGATCGAGGTTCTCTGTTCATAGTTATCTCAACTTTTTTGGGTGTTGGATAATTAATCACAGATGGTTTTGGAAGGTTTCTTATGACTGGATCATTTATATCAAGAAAACCAGAAGAAATATAAATACAGTCATGTTCCTTACCAAACAAAGGTTTTTTAGATTGATCATTTCCTGAATAAATAAAGTATTCTCTCACAGGATTTGTGAGAGAAAAATACTTTAACACTGCACGTTTTATTTCAACCGAGGGTTGATGTATGATTACACCTGTGGTTGTTCTCTCAAGCTTCACATCACATCATCCCTTCTTCATTGAGTTTATCCTGATCTTCTACCATGTTTTCTTCACTATTAGTTTCATCTAATATTGATTTATTTGCTTCGGTTCTTGCAGTCTTTAATAATTCTTCGATCTTGTCAACATCGATAGTAGAACCGAGGTATTCGGTAATAAGCAACTTACGCAACCTACGACCAACACCACCATTTGTTTCTGTATCAGATTCCATCTCTTTTTGTTCTTCTTTAGTAAGAACAGTCTGAGATATCAATTCCCACATGCTGTTGAAATTATTCAACATTTCAGATGTAATTGATAATTGTTTTGCAGTAGATTGACGGAATGAGAATTTGAGTTTATCTAATATTTCCGGATCGATATCCGTTTCGTATCTCATGATTATTTTATACAAACGAGTGATATCTGGATTAAGATCGATTTTGATCGAAGCACAATATGTGTGAAAACGTTCCTGAGAAGTTTCAACTTCTTTTGCAAATTCCAATTCGGACATAGCACCTTGAACCATAGCTGAAGGTACTGGATTCGCATTAATAGCTTCATCTTTAGATTGATTTAAGAAATCAATTGATAAAGGTGACTCGGCCGGAGGAATATTTTCAATATCGATTGGTCGTTTGTCACCAGGACCCAATGCCATAACTAATTCAGAACCACCGGATATTTTCGGCATTGCATTTCTGTAATTGAATATATCATTCGAGGTAACTCTACGAGCTGCAAATTTTCTTATTGTTTCTTGAACAAAAGCTTTGTAGTTTTTATCAATACCACTTGATCTGAGATAATAAGCACGAAAACCAGAATTGTTTATCTGATATAACAAACAATACATTTTCAAAAACATATACATTCTTGCAGTAACCAAACCTGGTTCAAGCATTGAATGTCCGTGACCCATACCATCTTTGTTGATTGTACATTGAACAACGTGCTCTGCAGGAATAAACACAAATCTCATTCTCGCTTCATTAAATTTGTGAGCCTGAAGAACAGCTATAATTTGTTTATGTATTGAGACATTATCTCGCATAAACTTCAAATCAAAATTGTTTATGATTTTTGTCGCGAGTTTATCACAGAACATTGTATCTGGTGAAAATGTATCAAAACCGATAGATGGTGTTCTTAAGGTATAACCATGCAATCCCGAATTCTTTCTTTGACCAGCTTCTTCTGGACGTGTTAAATCAGAAATATAATAATAACCAATCACAACACGATCGATTCTTATAGGTATAAGTTTAGTTGCTGGAAGTATTCGCATGTATACACCTTTAATATGTTGAAATTCTCGAGGTATTGTAGGATCCGTGTTTTTATTCATAACACTTTCGAAAAATGTTTGTGATTCTTGAATATAATCCTCTTTACGGTCACGATACTTTTCACGATAAACAGATATCAAATCATGTGCAGATTGTTCTATTACCGGAATCGCTATGTCTTCTTCGATGTATGAAATATTATTTGCAATATCCGTTACAGCCTCATCAAATTCTTTATCGGCATTTTCTTGAGATTTATATTTTTCATCGGACTTATCTTTTATAGAATGATAACTTGGATTTATTTCTTGAATTTCAGCTTCTGTAAACAGTTGAGCTTGTTCTTGATACATACCCGTTTTACGTTTATAATCACCTTTGTTTTTCGTATGTGATGATACTTTTTCTTGAGTTGATTCCATCACTATTGTATCAGATAAACGTTTTTCAACAGCATGTTCACCATACCCATATCCTTCAAATGAAGAGGATGTGTCATTGAACATATTGATTACGCTTCCATTTTTTACTTTTGATGATGATTTGTATTTGTATAAATCTGCAAATACTTTGGCATATGGAATTACGTAGATATATCCTTCACCATATTGCAGTGTATTAAACACCATATGATTTTTAATTATCTGATTCAATTCCAATTTTTCTTCAACATTTTCTATTTTAGATAAATTTGTTTCTGTGTCAGACGTTGTCAAATCAGAATTTTCGAATTTTATATCTCGAGATAATCTTCCCGTAACAACATCAGCTTCACATATGGCATCACGAACCATGCCAAGTGATGTAAAATATTCAGGAATCTGAGATACAACAAGATCAAGATCTTGTCTTAATGCAATATCGGCAATTGTATTTACTGGTAAAAAAGAAGCATCCTTGAGCTCCTTAGGCAGTTCATCGAAATCTACTGTTTCTGTTTTATTACCATCGGTTTTAATTGTCATCGTGGCAATACGTTCAATGAACGAATTATCTGTTGAAAGATGATAATCTTTTAGTATGTCAGATATAGTATTAGTAATGACATCTTTTTCAACTTCACCTTCCAGTGGAATGACATTTGCAATCAATCCATCGATAACATTATCTCTGACAGCGTTCGGACTTGGTTTATTTTCATTAGACATATCTTTTTCATCTGCCATTTATACCATCTCCTTTCATTCTAAATGTATTTTAGGTTTGTGATAATTCACTTTGAACCACAAATTTATCATTTTCAACTTTATTTTCAATACCCATATTGATACGTTGATTCAACTTGTAATCTCAACAGGTAATTGAGCTACGTCCTTGGTTTT
>JAFYOM010000060.1 GCA_017560165.1 Parabacteroides sp. | reverse complement strand
TTATATTGTGTATCTGGTATATCAAAGGCATATTTGGTCTGTTCACACATCACATTGAATATGTGTAGTGGATTTTTGGTATTTGGAAATTGTCTCATTAAACAATTTTGGCAAATAGATAATTTGTAATTTATATTATCTACGCGTTTTTTTGTCAAAAATGATTTGCCCTTAATTACTAATTTACCCCTATTATTTATGTAAGCTGATGTATTGGAATAGTATATGTCTTTTCCGCAACAACGACATTTGTGTCTGTTTGTGTTTGTATCATCAAGGAATTTTTGGTAATCGTCCTGCGTCATATCTGTGTGATTATATTTTATAAGGTATCTCCATATATATAATAATTATGGAGACACTATTTTGTGTAATGAATTATCTTTTCACAACTAATATTTTGTCAGTTTTCAATACGTCTTTAGGTTTTACTTCCATTTTGATTCCATCTCTAAATACTATTAGTGAGTGGTCACCAGTCACAATTATTTCTTCTCCTGAAACAGATTTTAATCTCCATTTTGGTTTAGAGACTTTATGTCTCATGATATATTTAACTTCACCGTAATATAAGTTATTCTTTTCTGACCAATTCAATACTTTATCAGTACAGCCAACAAATTCTGATCCATGTTTATCTGTCATGTTAAATTTAAGGCTTGAATTATCATTATATAAATCTTCTATAGTGATATCACCATGTTCTGTATTTATAATGGAATCTCCTGTAATAGAATCTGTATTGTGAATTAATATATGATTACCGAAAAAGTTATGCTCGTTATCGTTATCAGTTAATACCTCTATATCATACACATATTCTTCTTCAAAATCGTTTAGTTGTTCTATTTTTTCCACAGTAGTCAATCCCCGGGTTGTAATAAGTATTGATTTTTCAATCATTTGGGAAGGTTTGACTGTTCTCATTTCCCCATTTTTTAATATTATCATTGAATGATCACCTGTTACTTCCACTTGATTTGACTCGCTATCTGTTATCCTCCATCTTGTTTTATTTGTAAGATGTCTTATAACATATTTTATTGGTGATTCTATTATGCGATTTCCATTGTAATTTAATATGGTTAAGTCTGATTTTGCAAAATACTTCCCGCGATCATAATATACCGTAGTAGACATGTTGAATAAATCTTCTATAGTTATATCTCCTTTGGTTGTAGATATTTTAGTCGAACCTATACAAGAATCACCATATACTGGAACTACATAAGAATGATTATGATATGCATCCGTGTCATCCAATTGAACTGGAGTTTCTGCTAAAATCTTTTGTAATTCATTCTTTGGTTTTAACTTGATTCCTAGTTTATCGTGTAGATCTGTCATGTTTTCCCAATTCAACCTAAAGTGCTCTGGAATGTGGTGTTCCATTTTATGTATTAAATTCCTGGCTTCTGCAGTGATTGTAGATGCCAAAGGCATTAAGAACCAGAAAAATGATACATGAGATGATCCACCGTAACAACTATTACCACACAGTTTATAAGCCTGCTCAATACTTGAAAGGTGTGTAATCTCATTTCTAAGTTTGGCCTCGAAATCTATAATATCAACTGATGTGATATCTGATGCATTCTTTACATTAAATCCGATACCAATTAAAGCATCTTGGATATTTTGTGGATAATCGTTAGATGATGGTTGATGGTTTGATTTAATACTTTCAATATCCTTCATTACTATTGCATCCAATTGTTTTGATAAATACTTAGATACATTACGATTCTTTCTAAGATTCATCTGAATATTCTTGAATGCATAGTCTTTATCATTTTTAAATACATGACCTTCAACTGACACAAAGTAATTAGGATCATTTTTATATATACTCAACTCTTCTTCATCGGTCACCTGTCCAATGTAATTCTCAACTGAAATATTACATGTGATCACGACAGCTGGGTACAGGCCACTAAAATCATTACAACATACATAACTATGTTTACCTGGGATCGGATTCTTAACGTATGCTCCTTGTAATGTTCCTCGTTCTCTATCCTGTTTCTCATAAACGACTTTGATGCCGTTCTCATAGAAGTAGTTCCAGAATAATGCTTCTGCAATAGCTATCTTTGAAAAACATGACCCAATCTTCTCTCTACAGACCATTGACTGTGCACAGATCGTTCCAAATGTTTTAAATTTCTTATCCAGTAACTGAACTAACACTGAATCGACTGCATTATAAAAAACATATCGTTTATAATCGTTTTCAAATAGATCTTGTAATGAACCATCGTATTTGATTTTATGCATACCTATACTTTCAGATGCTATATAATCGAGTGACAATGATTCTTTAATCGGCATAACAACCAAATCAAACGTACCTATCACATCCATCATATCTAAGACTAGTGTATGATTTGGAATGTTTAAAATGACCTTATCCCCTTTCATATCCTCACATCTGCGTTGCGACATTGTTTCATTCACTGAGCAACATTTTAATCCAAGATCTGGATAATATCCCCTGATTCGATTTTGAATATATTGCCAGTCAAACATCAAGGAGTTCCATCCTGCTATCACTGGTACTTTTGATACTATCTTAGTCAGGAAATATCTTAACATCTCTTGCTCTGACTGAAAATGAAGATATGTAAATTTCGGGGCAGGAAGATTTAATGATTTCCAGTACGATGACTCATTTAGATATTTTGTCATCATCTCTTGACACCACTCACTTTCACTAACATCTAACTCTTTTGTCCCTAATACCATTACATCACAATTTGTATTTGCAACTGAAATGGCTGTGATTGGAAATTTAGCTTGTGCCGGATCTGGAAATTCATCTGATATCTCCGTTTCAATATCGAACGTATATAGAACAGGGTTGGTTTTGATATTTAATAACGCCTTTGTTTTTGGATCTAATTCTTCGATGAATGTTCTGAATTCGAAATTACTTGGATTATCTGTCCATTTAGCTCTACATTTAGCCCCATCCCAGTTCATGTAATTTCCTGTCGGAGTCTTATAAAATGCTTTAAATTTATCGACGTTAAAATTCAACAACGCCTTATGCCCGTTCTCTTTTATATAAGAGATACTGAATGTTCGTTTGCTTTTGTCGTAT
>JAFYOM010000059.1 GCA_017560165.1 Parabacteroides sp. | reverse complement strand
CTCCGATCTTCAGACTTTCACACCAGTTAGGATTCAAAGGAGTATTGGGAGGTGATTATACCTACAATCACACAGAAATAAGTGCTGAAAAACGTATCTGGTTATCCTCTTTCGGACATATTGATGCACAAGTAAAAGCAGGAAAAGTGTGGGATAAAGTACCTTTCCCCCTATTGATTTTGCCTAATACGAACCAATCTATAACAATCCAGCCGGAAGCATTCCATTTGATGAATGCTTTGGAGTTTGTTACCGACCAGTATGTTTCATTCAATGCAACCTATTATTTGAAAGGATGGATTCTAAACCGCGTTCCTTTAATAAAATGGTTACAACTACGTGAAGTTCTTTCTTTCAATATGATATATGGAGGTTTAACAGATAAGAATAATCCATCCGTTACTCCGGGATTATTCCTTCTACCTGATGGTACACAGCCATTAGGCAATACTCCTTATATGGAATGTAGTGTCGGATTAGAAAATATCTTTAAGATTTTACGTATTGATTATTATAGACGTCTTAGTTATTTAGATAATCCTCATATTAAGAAGGGAGGTATCAGAGTTGCACTACGATTCAGTTTCTAAAAGATAAGACTTTGTTTTCATGAATAATTCAAACAACTCACTCCTACATCATACTCCTAATCCTTGGGCATTAATACCTTTGGGGGTCTTTCTTTTGTCCTATTTGGTCGTTTCAATCATTGCCGGTGACTTCTATAAGATGCCAATTACTGTGGCTTTCTTATTTGCTTCGATCATCGCTGTTGTGATCTCCAAGGGAGGAAATTTAAACAATCGAATCGAACAATTTTGTCGCGGTGCAGCCAATAGCAATATCATGCTCATGGTGCTGATTTTTATTCTTGCTGGAGCATTTGCTCAAACGGCCAAATCAATGGGTGCAGTAGATGCGACTGTCAATTTAGCGATGTCCGTTTTACCAAGTAACCTTTTGGTTACGGGCATATTCATTGCGTCATGTTTTATCTCTCTATCAGTAGGGACTTCTGTCGGTACAATAGTTGCTCTTGCCCCGGTAGCCGTAGGTATTGCCGAAAAAACCGGTATTCCGGAAGCATTTATGTTAGGAGTGGTTGTCAGTGGAGCGATGTTTGGAGATAACCTTTCATTCATATCCGACACGACCATTGTCGCTACCCGTACACAAGGATGTAAAATGAATGACAAATTCAAAGTAAATATCCGTATCTCATTACCGGTAGCCATCCTTACCGGCATTATCTATATAATTATGGGAAGCGGTATTGATAATCTGTATGAAGTTACAACGATTGAATGGATTAAAGTAATCCCCTATTTAGTGGTATTGATTACTGCTGTATTAGGAGTAAATGTCATGATAGTACTCCTTAGTGGTATCCTATTATCCGGTATCGTTGGAATATGTACGGATAGTTTCGATATATGGGGATGGAATGCCTCTATGGGAACAGGCATTACCAACATGGGAGAACTTATTATTGTCTCGTTTTTTGCCGGTGGAATGTTAGAAATGATTCGATATAACGGAGGCATTGATTGGATTATCATGAAACTTACTTCACGCATCCGATCAACCAAAGGTGCAGAATTAAGTATAGCTGCTTTAGTTAGCTTTGCAAACCTTTGTACAGCCAACAATACAATCGCTTTAATTATGTCTGGCCCAATAGCTAAAGATATAGCCGACCGCTTCAACGTAGATCCTCGAAGAAGTGCCAGTTTATTAGATATATTTTCTTGCTTCATTCAAGGAATCATCCCTTACGGAGCCCAATTATTAATTGCAGCAGGATTAAGTCAAATCTCCCCTCTTGAAATTATGCAATACCTATATTATCCATATTTATTAGGAATCGGAGCTTTGATGGCTATTGCTTTCAATTACCCAAGAAAATATACTCACTCTGATTTTTGAAAGTGATTTGTAAAAGTTACTTATCTAAAAGATTTTAGTAAAAAGACTGTTTTTTGAAAATAAAGAATAAATTTGCATTTATTTTTAGGAAATTAGACAACAAAATACAATAAAACAATGGAATATTGGCAAAAAGAGATTGAAACGATTAGCCGTGAAGATTTGGAAAAATTCCAATTGGAACGTTTAAAAGAGACTATTCAATTAGCAGGGAACTCTCCTTTTTACAGCAAAGTATTTAAAGAAAACAACATAACAGCGGAAAGTATCCAATCATTGGAAGACTTACAAAAACTTCCATTTACAACCAAAGATGATTTGCGAGCAAATTATCCATACGGAATGGCTTCTATTCCAATCAAGGATTGTGTACGTATCCACTCTTCCAGTGGTACAACAGGTAATCCAACTGTTGTCCTACACTCTAAAAAAGATTTGGATCAATGGGCAAACCAAGTAGCACGTTGTATGTACATGGTTGGTATACGTGATACAGATATTTTTCAAAATACTTCTGGATATGGTATGTTTACCGGAGGTTTAGGATTCCAATATGGTGCAGAAAAGTTAGGTTGTTTAACTGTACCGGCTGCAGCCGGAAACACTAAGCGACAGCTAAAATTTATCACTGATTTCGGTACAAGTTGTCTTCATATCATACCAAGTTATGCAACCCGTTTAGCAGAAGTGATGTATGACATGGGTATTGACCCACGTCGTGATACCAAACTACATACTATATGTATCGGAGCAGAGCCTCATTCAGAAGAACAACGCCGTCGTATCGAACAATTGTTAGGAGTTAAAGCCTATAACTGTTTCGGTATGTCAGAAATGAATGGTCCGGGAGTTGCTTTTGAATGTACTGAACAAAACGGTCTTCATATTTGGGAAGACTATGTTATTGT
>JAFYOM010000058.1 GCA_017560165.1 Parabacteroides sp. | reverse complement strand
TTTAATCCATTTATATATTATATAATAATTTTCGCACAACATCTACTAAAGATCTTATGAATATTTGCTATATATAATCATCAAGAATCTTTATCTGATTGTAAAAATTATCGATCAAAAATTGCTTAATAATAGCATATATTTATCGGTATTTTTAAAGAAAAAAAGATAGAGATTTCATTAAATAATTGTGGAATTTTTATATATAAACAATATACTTTAAATATAAATTACTTGAATTATGATTAAAAAACGGACAGGAAAAGTAGTACCTTACGACTTTAGTAAGATCGAGTCTGCTGTTTTGAGAACATTTTTAGCGAGTGGATACGACCGGATCCCACCGGAATTCTACGAGGAGCTTAAAAATGAACCATTCAGAACATGTAAGACAGTCGAAGACGTACAGGACAGAATCGAGAGACTACTATATTATAGTGGTTTGAGAAAAGTGTATAATAATTTTGTGACGTATCGAGCTGAGCATGCATTGGCCCGTGAAAACCGAGAAAAAGCTCTATTTGATTCTATTGCGAGCGTAGAGAAAAACGATACTACTCGCGACAATGGTAATATGAATGCAGATAGTCCGGCTGGACAAATGATGAAGTTTGCATCAGAATCGACAAAACCTTACGTTGATAAATATCTATTATCTGATGATGTATTAAAAGCAGTTAAAAATAATACATTATACATCCATGATAAAGATTATTACCCAACCAAATCATTGACATGTATCACGGGAGATGCTTATATTAGATTGAGAGATCATAATGGTAATGTGATCAATACAAATTTAGCTTATTTAGATCGATACTTTAAAGAAACTGAATGTAACGGTGTTCAGGTGACTAAACCAAGTAAATTTCTTAGAATCGAGGGGAGAAATGGTTGGACGAAAATCAAAAGTATATCCAGACACAGAGTTAATCCTGAAGAGACCTTATTGGAAATCAAATTGAGCAAAGGAAGATCTTTAAAAGTCACGGGTGACCACTTGATACCAGTAATGGTCGATGACGTAGAAGTTTTGAAATACGCGAAACATATCCAACCGAATGACTTAATAGCTAAGGTGGTAGCGTTTGATCAGAATATAGCAGATGGGGAGTATATAGATATGATTAAAGCTATTAAGGCTTCAAATTTTTCAGATGCTCAACAGGTTAAAATCATCAACTGTGATGGATTGCGTTACTATTTAAAGTATAGATATGGTGAACAGTTAAGGACTTCTGATGATCATTCCATTTCATTAGATGAATATGCTAGAATTACACGACTATATGAAATTCCTTATGAATTTATCCAAGAGTTGACTGTTGTTCACGAAAAGGAACACATTCCAATCTTCCTACCGATCTCAAATGAGTTAGTTCGAGTAGTTGGATTCATGCATGCATATAGAGAAGATTCTTATTTGAGTGATTTCAAAAGCGATTGGAATGACGTATTTCCTATAGAGTTTACTATGTCACAGTTGTATAATGATAACACGCTGATCCCATTTGTATTCAGAAATTATATTATGAATTACGTGGCAGAATCTATTGGATTTGAACAGGGATTTCATTATGTTTCTTCTTTTCTGAGATTATCAGAATTGAAATCCAAAAAAATTATATTAAATGCATCGAAAAAGGATTTACCAAAAGTGCATGCTGTTATAAATAATTTCCTCAGAGGAATGTACCACAATGAAAGCGAAGACTTATTGGTTATTGAAGATGCAACATTAGTTGAGAAGTTGTATGCTAAATTTATTGGATTGAAATTGGACTTTTATAACATATTTAAAGCCGATAAACCTAAAGATGCATTGATTGAACATTGGACGCCAGTTTTAGACGTAGTCAGACTGATGGAGAATCCAATTGTATATGACTTAGAAACAGTGGAACATTGGTGGGTAGCCAACGGAATTGTAGTTCATAACTGTCTTCAACATCCATTAGATACAATTCTCAATAAAGGATTTATCGCTGGTCATGGAGAGGTTCGACCAGCAAAACGAATTGAGACAGCATCAGTGGTTGCTGCGATTTCAATGGAAACCATTCAAAATGAAATGCATGGTGGTCAAAGTATTCCAGCTTTCGATTTTTACATGGCTCCATATGTCAGATCAAC
>JAFYOM010000057.1 GCA_017560165.1 Parabacteroides sp. | reverse complement strand
CATTAAAAGAAGAAATACAAACTGAAATTAAAACTATAAACTTAAATACCTTCGCCAACATAATACATCCGACATAGAGTACAAATCACTCCAAGCTTATTTAATGTCTGGATACTCTAAGGTTACAAAATATACACCCCTCTACCAACCTTAAAGTTTCTCTAAAAATGAAACGCAAAAGTACAAAAAATAAGACTTTATGACATAAAAAGGAGAAAAAATAACCACCAACTCAGATTCTCTCAAAGCTTTAACTTTCAAAGAGTATCGTGAGTTGGTGGTTATCCTAGAATATTGCTAATAGTTTTTTTATTTGCGACCGGAAGTTTTAATCATTTCAACAATCTTGGTATTCAGATTTTCAGCCTCTAACAACTGTTCCAATGTGATATGCATCCGATAGCACCAACAATGATGCGCATTTGCCGGAATATTGATACGTTCAGCCTCATAATCCGTACGGCGAATGGATTCATCCATAGCCATCCAATCTTGTAAAGGAATGATAGTCAACATAGAACGAGTAGCTAAATGATTAGCTACAATTTGTTCAGCAATCTCTGCCGAACACTCTTCCGGAGCTTCTCCCTCCTGTTCCAATACCTGATTATAATAGCGTTGTGTTTTTGCCATATCTTCTTTCCACCAACTACGCAAAGGTGACATATCGTGAGTAGAAGTAGTACAAACCGAATAGTAAGGCAAATTACCCATATCAGAAAACTCTCGATTCGATTGTTTAGGCATACGTTCAATCTCCAAACTAAAAATCTGCAAACGATTCATCACATCTGGAACTGATTCAGGTATCATTCCTAAATCTTCTCCACAAACCAACATATTTGTATGTCCAACCAACGGAGTTAAACGCTTTAAAGCTTGTGCTTTCCAGAATTCATTATGACGATGATAAAAGAAATGCCAATAAAGACGATCAAATGCACTTCGATCAGCCTCACTCAATTCTTTATAAATACAAGATTGATAAGCTGAAATACGTGGATGGAACTTATCCAATTCACGTGGGTCACGAATAAACAAAACTTCATTGGCTATCGCAAACAATCCTTGTTTAATACGTAACGAAACGTCATCTGTTTTACCACCTAAAATAGATTCAATTTTACGTTGTGTATCACAGAATGGTTTTAATACATAATGATTAGACGAAGACTGTGCTAAGAAAGAAGCCTTTACCTCTTCTACTAAATCACCAAATAGAACAGACAAATGTTCTTGATGAATATGAGGAGTTGTAAAACGAGCTTCATTAAAAGACAAACCATACTGCTCTATTTCATCACGAGTAAAAGGTAATGCAGCATTAAAATGGCCACAAAGTCCCTGTACATAATCTAATGGAACCTCCCATATACGGAAAAATCCCAAAATATGATCTATGCGGAAACAGTCGAAGTAATCCTCCAACTTATGAAAACGTTTTTCCCACCAAGTGTAACCATCTTTTGCCATGGTTCCCCAATTATAAGTAGGGAAAGACCAATTTTGACCACATACAGAGAAGTCATCAGGTGGTGCACCAGCCTGTCCATTCATATTGAAATATTTTGGTTCCATCCAAGCTTCTACACTAGTACGGCTTACACCAATCGGCAAATCACCTTTCAATACTACACCGTTTTGTCGTGCATAATCTGAAACAGCCTTAAACTGTGTATGCAAAACATATTGTAAGAAACAAACAAACAATATTTCAGGATAGGCAATACTATCTTCTGAGCATAGTTCCCATATCTTATTCTTATCATAAACAGCATACTCTTTCCAATAGGCAAAATCTGATGTATGGAAAGTATCACGCAAATAGCAATAAGCTGCATACGGTTTTAGCCATGACTCATTTTGCTCGATAAACGCCTTGTATTCAGGTAAAGTAATAATTTTCTCACCCTCTTGTTTAAAAAACTCTCTACAATAAGTAATCTTATATCGTACAGCCTGCTCATAATGAATAACATCCAAAGCATTTAATTCTGCTTGCTTCTGAACAAAGAAAGCATTCTTTGTTGAATCGGATAATTTACCTAGAGTAGACAAACTGATATACATTGGATGAAGTGCATAAATAGAAATCGCACTATAAGGATAGGAATCCACCCAAGTATGTGTCGTAGTCGTATCATTCATTGGCAAAACCTGAATAATACGTTGTTGCGTTTTTTTTGCCCAATCTACCAATAAGCGAAGATCTCCCAAATCTCCAACACCAAAACTTTGTTCCGAACGTAAAGAAAAAACTGGTATTACCGATCCGGCACAACGCCACAAAGGAAGGTTCTCACGAAAATACAAGCCTGAGACAACCATTGTCTCTCCTACTTGCAAAGATGGGACATCAACTCTTCTATTATCGCCCTCTTCCCAAGAACAGACAGAAGGACTATCACAAATCAGAAATTTATACTCCAACGGGAAAGTAATTTCTTCTGCATCTAGTTCTATTGCCCAAACAGGAGCGGTTTTACAACGCAACGGCAAAGCTTTCTCTGCACTCCAATTTCCTAAACCAGGTTGATTTCCTGTTATTGCAACATATTGTTCTTTTTCTACTCGAGGAACAAAAACCTCTAATATCAACTTTTTTCCGCTTTTCACGCATGATTCAGTCGGCTCATTTGGATGAAAAAATAGACCTTTCGTAAAAGCAGATGAATAAAATGCAAGATTAAAAGGACGAACTAACCAATAGTCATATAGAATATAATGTTCAGAAGTATTGGATATAGTAATCTGATGTTTTCTTTCCCATTCTTCAAAGATTAATTTATCCCCTTCGCATAAAACATACTGGTATTCTATTTGTTGTACAGGAGATGTCAACTCTAGTTCTAACTGCCAATTTCCATTTCCTTTATAATCCATTTCCTTATATAAGGCAGGTTCCCAAGCACCAAGCTCAGGAACCGACCCTATAATACATAACTTCTGTCCCCAAACGGTATGGAAGTTTATATTAAATGTAACTCTCATGTGTTCGTGTAAGAGATATTAAATGACTATCCACATCTTGAAGCACCACAATTAGTGCAAATCAAGCAACCTTCTTGATATATCAAAGT
>JAFYOM010000056.1 GCA_017560165.1 Parabacteroides sp. | reverse complement strand
TTACTCCAAGTACAACAGGATCAGCAGAGTCATAGTCATACTCAGTCATACCAGAGATATCACCATTGATCATAACATCTTTAAAAATGATATCACGATAGATATCTCCTGATGGGTTACCCACAGCAATCCTCAACCAATCAGCGGTATATTCACTTTTAAGGTGTCTTTCACCGGTTTCAATATTATATCCTAGATTCTTCCAAGCTTTGAACAATTTATAGATATAGTTATCAGTTTTATTGCGAAGGTTAAGAGTAAATTCAATTTCAATCTCAGCAAATGTATTATCAATTTTTGTAGAAATGAAACTTCTATCAGTCCCCATAAATTTCTGTTGAACAACTCCAGGAGCACGATTCAATGCATCTAGTCCAGTGATTTTTGTCACATGTTCAGTCAATAACGCTTCATCTTTAGCAAAATCTGCTCGAAGAGCTTCGGGTAAGGTAAAATATACCTCGAATATATTTGACGGTACATAATCATATTTATTTACCCCAGCCTGACTATTAGTAATGTGTGGTAATGGCATAATTTTAATTAACGTTAATTTTTAAGATAATAAATCAAGAAATCATATTTGTCAAAAAGAAACGTGATACATTCGTACCACGTTTCAGAGTCATGAAAACAAAAGAGAAAGAGAAAGAGTATTTTTATGCATTTTCAAGATCATCATGCATAGCTTTAAATGCATCTTTATATTTCTTCGATAACATTATCAATCCGTTGTAATAGTTAGGAATATCTTCAGCATCGATATTATGAGCTTTAGCGAATTTCTCTGCAACACCAGTAATCAAATCTACATTATCTCTAATGTTATTTTTCTTAACAAACTCTGGATCAGCGAATTTCTTCATCTTTTCTCGAATAACGAATAAAGCATTTCCGAGATTATCATTCGCATCGAATACATGTTTAAAGATATCTATTACATATGATGCTAATTGGTCACTATTCTGTGCAACTAACCAATTACATAGATTTTCAAATTCTTTTTCAGATGGTAGAGACTCACAGTGAGCTGTACAGATTAATTGAGCGATTGGTAATGAGATCTTATTAAGTGTCTTTTTATCTAATTTAAATGATCCACCACCATTATCCCATACATCGCGAACCATTCTATCAAAGTCACCTATTCCGTGAATAACATCTAAGAATGCAACAAATGAATCTACAGCAGAAGCAGGAACACAACCATTTAATACTCGTTGAATAGTTCTGGTAGGGATGTCAAAAATCGTAAATCCTTCTAATGATCCAGTATGAGAATATTTAGCTAGACGACGCATTGCATTAGTCCAAGCTCGAGGAGTACACATTAATGTTGTATCATCACCAGAATCATTCCATTCATTCGGGTCCATGTAAAAGAATTTACCACCAGATAAGTTTTCAGAAGCCGGTAGACTTAACCATTGTAACAATAGAGGAGACATAAATCCTTGTTTATCAGCCCATTTTCTCCAAGTATGTACTGTCGGCTCATAATGAAGCTGAGTGAAACGGTTAGATAAAGCTGTTCCAATTTCAGACTGTCCACCATCATCTTCTGCGCGGTTTGATGCACATATAATAGCCCATTGTGAACCTAATTGATAACCATTGAATTTACCTTCATTAACAAGAGGAAGGATGACATTCAAT
>JAFYOM010000055.1 GCA_017560165.1 Parabacteroides sp. | reverse complement strand
TTATAAAGAGCAGATTCCTTGTTGTTCCGGAATGATTCAAAAAGAGGTTGCGGAACGCTTAGCTGCTGGTCCGGGAAGTAAGACGTACGGAATATTGAGTGTTTTGTTGCAAGCATGGTATGAAGTAGAATACTTATTTACTGTTAGCGAAAAAGTCTTCGATCCCCCTCCAAAAGTAAAAAGTGCTGTCATCCGAATGGTAAGAAATGATCGAAAAGAATTGGGATGTGATGAAAAATTGTTCAAACAAGTAGTCAAAACATCTTTTAATCAACGTCGTAAAACGTTACGTAATTCGATGAAGCCGTTGTTAGGAAAAGATTGCCCGGATTATTCACTCCCTATTTTTGATAAACGTCCAGAGCAATTATCTGTAGAACAGTTTATAGAACTGACATTAATTACAGAAAAGAATTTGAAATAAAGCAAGTTGTTACTTTTTTAAAGGCAGTAAAATGGTTGAGTTGACAAAAGAGTATATTGAGAATTTGGAACACATCATTGAAGAGAAGAATGATGTGCAACTTAAAAAAGTTCTGGATGAACTTTATCCTGCCGATATAGCCGAACTCTATCAAGAATTAAACTTAGAACAGGCCATTTATCTTTATCTCCTAATGGATGATGAAAAGGCGGCCGATGTATTGATGGAGTTAGATGAAGAAGATCGCCATAAATTATTGAAGGAACTTCCCAACGAAGTGATTGCAAAGCGCTTCGTTGATAATATGGAGACTGACGACGCTGTAGATTTGATGCGTGAGTTGGATGAAGATACTCAGGAAGAGATCCTTTCGCATATTGAAGATGTTGAACAAGCTGGTGATATCGTCGATTTGTTGAAATACGATGAAGATACAGCTGGGGGGTTGATGGGTACTGAAATGATCGTGGTAAACGAGAATTGGAGTATGCCTAAGTGTATTGATGAAATGCGTAAACAGGCAGAGGATATGGCGGAAATCTACTATGTGTATGTAATAGATGACGACGAACGTCTGCGTGGTGTATTACCTCTCCAAAAATTAATTACGAATCCGTCTGTTTCTAAAATTAAGCACGTGATGAAGAAAGAACCAATCTCCGTCCGTGATAGTGACAGTATAGAAGAGGTTACTGAGACAATTGAGAAATATGACCTTGTCGCCCTTCCTGTTGTTGATAGTATTGGGCGTTTGATTGGACGTATCACGATTGACGACGTAATGGATGAGGTTCGTGAACAACATGAACGTGACTATCAATTGGCTTCCGGTATCTCGCAAGATGTAGAAACTTCCGATAACGTCTTTACTCAAACAGCTGCACGTTTACCTTGGTTGTTAATTGGAATGTTAGGGGGAATTGGTAATTCATGGATATTAGGAAATTTTGAACAGAGTTTTGCTGTTAATCCTAAAATGGCATTGTTTATCCCGTTGATTGGTGGAACAGGAGGAAATGTCGGTATTCAATCTTCAGCTATTGTCGTTCAAGGTTTGGCTAACAATAGTTTAAAAGAAGAGGATGTTTTACCTCAAATATTAAAAGAATCGGTAGTCTCTTTGATTAATGCAAGTATTATCAGTTTGATTGTATTTGTCTATAATTTCTTTATGTTAGGAGATAGGGCTATTACAGCCTCTGTTTCATTGAGCTTGTTTGCGGTTGTGATGTTTGCAAGTATTTTTGGAACATTGGTTCCGATGACTCTTAATCGGTTAAAAGTGGATCCGGCTTTAGCCACAGGGCCGTTTATAACTATCACAAACGATATCATAGGTATGTTGATTTATATGTTTATAGCCTCTTCATTTGCTTGATAGTTAAAAATATAGTGATAGAATCTCAAAGATTATTGGTTCTTCAAATAGAAAACACTACTTTTGCACCCGAATTTGAAAAGAGATAATTAACAGAATAATATTATAAAAGAATTTAGTATGATTAATTCACAGGACATCAAGAAAGGAACATGTATCCGTTTGGACGGAAAACTTTATTTCTGTGTTGACTTTCTTCACGTAAAGCCGGGAAAAGGTAACACAATTATGCGTACAACTTTGAAAGATGTTGTTAAAGGTGGTCAGATTGAACGCCGTTTCAATATTGGTGAAAAATTGGAAGATGTACGTGTAGAACGTCGTCCGTATCAATACACTTATCAGGAAGGTGAACACTTTCACTTTATGAACCAAGAAACTTATGATGATGTAATCATTGACAAAAACTTAATCAATGGTGTTGACTTCATGGTTGAAGGTCAGGTAGTGGATGTAGTTTCTGATGCATCAACAGATACTGTATTGTTCGCAGATATGCCTGTTAAAGTTCAATTAAAAGTAACTTATACAGAACCAGGTATCAAAGGTGATACAGCAACTAATACATTGAAGCCTGCAACAGTTGAATCAGGAGCAGAAGTTCGTGTTCCTTTATTTATTGAAGAAGGTGAAATCATTGAAATCAATACACAGGACGGTTCTTATGTAGGACGTATCCGTTAATTTTTTTGATTGAAAATCAGAAAAGGTTGATAGTATTAAGATTTTACTATCAACCTTTTTTTTAAAACTAAAACAGACTATGAATTTAAAAGAATGGGCAGAGGAGGATCGCCCACGTGAAAAAATGCTATTAAAGGGTGTCGCAGCTTTAAGCGATGCAGAGTTACTTGCCATATTAATAGGCTCAGGGAATAGCGAAGAAACGGCTGTACAACTATCTCAACGTATTCTCTCTTCTGTTGGAAATAATTTAAAGTCTTTAAGTAAACTTACAGTTAAAGATTTAGCGCAATTTAAAGGTATAGGGAAAGTTAAGGCTATTACGATTAATGCTGCGCTTGAATTAGGAAAACGTAGAAACAATTGTCTCCCTCTCCAACGAGCAGAAATTCGAACAAGTGAAGATGTTTATAATCTTTTTTATCCCCATTTGTGTGATTTACCTTATGAAGAATTATGGATCGCTTTGACTAATCGTTCTTCTCATGTTATAGAAAAAGTAAAGATAAGTCAAGGTGGAATAAGTGAAACTTCTGCTGATTTACGATTAATTTTAAAAGCCGCCATTAATACATTAGCTTCAGGTATTATATTATGTCATAACCATCCTTCTGGGAATATTCGTCCAAGTCGGCAAGACGATCAATTGACGTCACAATTAAAGCAGGCAGGGATGTTGATGGAGATTCTTCTTTTGGATCATGTCGTCTTATGTGATGGGAATTACTATAGTTATGCGGATGAAGGAAGGCTTTGAAGATTCTTATTTATTTAGTATGTTTGTATCCAAATTTTAAGAAAATGAAGAACGAATTTCTCCAAATAGAAGAGGCCATTGTGGCCATGTTGAAGACTGTCTATGATCCGGAAATTCCGGTTAATGTATATGATCTCGGTCTAATATACAATATCGAGGTCGATGAAGAGAATAATGTTCGTATAGATATGACTCTTACTGCTCCAAATTGTCCGGCAGCTGATTTTATCCTTGAAGATGTACGTATGAAGGTTGAATCTATTCAAGATGTAAATAATGTGGAAGTAAACCTTGTATTTGAACCTGAATGGGATAAAGATTTAATGTCTGAAGAGGCAAAGTTAGAATTAGGTTTTTTATGAATCCACAAAAAAAGAACATATACTTTGTATCGGACGCCCATTTAGGAGCTCGTTTTCATCAAAATCCGCTTTCTGTCGAGAAAAAATTGGTACGTTGGTTAGATTGTGTCAAAGAGGATGCAATGGCCATTTACTTTTTAGGGGATATGTTCGACTATTGGTATGAATATAAATATGTTGTACCGAAAGGTTTTGTTCGTTTTTTAGGGAAATTGGCAGAATTGTCAGATAACGGAGTTGAACTTCATTTCTTTATAGGAAATCATGATATTTGGATGTTTGATTATCTGACAAAAGAAATTGGTGCTACAATTCATCGTGGTGTTTTGACGATTGATTTATTAGGGAAGCGTTTCTTCTTAGGTCATGGAGATGAGGTGGATTATAGGAGTAAAATGTTCCGTTTTGTACGTGCGCTTTTTCGTAATAAGTTTTGTCAATGTTTATATGCTGGTATTCATCCCCGTTGGACTTTTGGATTTGCATTGGGATGGTCGTTGAGTAGTCGTAAAAGTGGGTTGAAGAACGAATCATCTGTTTATCAAGGTGAGTCTAGTGAATACTTGGTCCAGTTTGCAAAAACCTATTTACAAACACATCCTGATATTAATTTCTTTATTTTTGGGCATAGACACATCATGCTTGATTTGATGTTATCCCGTTCTTCCCGTATTTTAGTTGCAGGAGATTGGATGCAACATTTCTCCTATATCGTTTGGAATGGAGAGGCTCTTTTTTTAGATCAGTTTGAGATAGAATAAAAAAGCAGTCTCAACCGATGTCGAGACTGCCAAACACTAATCCAATGTTTTGTAAGCTGTGAGGATTAGAAAAATTATTTATTACCCAAAATTTCCATTGTATCAGAAGCAATCATGTATTCTTCATCTGTCGGAACTACAATGATTGTTACTTTACTATCAGGTGTGCTGATTACCATTTCTTCACCACGCATACCATCATTCTTTTCAATGTCAATCTTCATGCCCATGTATTCCATGTCTTCACAAACTGCACGACGAGTAGTCCATTGGTTTTCTCCGACACCACCAGTCCAAACAAGAATGTCACAACCATTCATAGCTGCAGCATAAGCACCAATGTATTTTTTGATACGGTAGTTATAAACGTCTAATGTCATTTTAGCACGTTCATTTCCTTCTGCTACAGCAGCTTCCAAATCACGCATATCAGAAGAACCACCAACTAAACCGGCAACACCACTCTTTTTATTGAATAAGTTTGATAAACCAGTTGCATCTAAGCCCTCTTTATCCATAATGAAAGGAATAGCTCCGGCATCAATATCTCCACAACGAGTACCCATTAACAAACCTTCAGTAGGAGTTAATCCCATAGTTGTATCCACGCTCTTACCATTCATTACTGCAGTGATAGAACCACCATTTCCGACATGAGCAGTGATAATCTTTTGGCTTTCATATGGAACACCTAAGATTTCGCAAGCACGTTTAGATACATAACGATGGCTTGTACCATGGAAACCATAACGACGGATACCGTATTTTTCGTATAAATCGTAAGGTAAACCATACATATAAGCCTTCGCTGGCATTGTTTGATGGAAAGCAGTATCGAAGACTCCCACCTGAGGTATACCAGGAATTAGAGCTTCCATCGCTTCAATACCTTTTAGGTTTGCAGGATTATGAAGAGGTGCTAAATCGGTACATTCTACTACTTTATCCAAAACCTCTTTAGTTAATAGAACACTTGATGCAAATTTTTCACCGCCATGTACAACACGATGACCTACTGCATCAATTTCTTTATAGTCTTGAATACAT
>JAFYOM010000054.1 GCA_017560165.1 Parabacteroides sp. | reverse complement strand
CTTTAACCGGTTTGCTTTCGAGATTTGGTTATTCTATTGCTGATGTATATAAACTTACGCAATGTCCCGATTCGGTATTTAATGAGCGTAAGCTTCGTCCCGGACAGGTTTGTTCTCTTTTAAGCGATACTGATTCTATTGCTACTCCCCGTTTCTTGGTGTATGAGGAGAACATTAGGGATTATGTTGTGTTTGATGTAAATAATAATTTCAAGGCTGAACGTAAGAGTAATCCTTCGGAATGGATTGAACGTGAAGTTGCCGGTGTTGTAAACTCTTCATTGTGGGTTTCAATGGAAGAGAATGGTGCATCTCCCCTTTTGGCTGTTGAGATGTCGAACATCTTTGGGTGGTCGGTCGATTTCTTTGGTGTACAAAATGGAGACGAATATCGTCTTATTTATACCGGGGAGTATGTTGGTGATACTCCTATGAATAACTATCGTATTTTAGCTGCTTCATTTAATACCGGTGGCAATACAGTTTATGCTATTCCTTTTGTTCAAGATAATGAGGAGTTGTTCTATAATATTGATGGTAATAGTCTTGAGGGTGCTTTCTTAAAGGCTCCGCTAGATTTTTATCGTATCACATCTAAATTTACCAATAGTCGTTTCCATCCTGTTCTGAAACGTTACAGATCGCACCACGGTGTTGATTATGCTGCTCCTACCGGTACTCCGGTTTATGCTATTGGTAGTGGTAAGGTTATTGCTAAGGCATATCAAAAAGGTGGTGGTGGTAATTATGTGAAGATTAAACATAATGGCACCTATGTTACTACTTATATGCACCTTTCTCGTTTTGCCAAAGGTCTTAAAGTTGGTGATCATGTTAAACAGAAACAGGTTATTGGCTATGTTGGCTCTACCGGTGTTTCTACTGGTCCTCACCTTGACTTTAGGGTGCATGAGAATGGTAAGCCTATTAATCCTTTGACTATTAAATCTCAACCTAAAAAGCCTATTAGTAAAGCTAATAAGGAGGCGTTTAATGCGGTTGCCGATTCGCTTGTGTTAAGACTTAAGGGGATTAAGTAGTTATAAGTTGTTAGATTTTAGTTGTTAGATATAAAAAGGTAATTGGGCAATTACCTTTTTTTATGTAGTTAATGGAGGTATACGGGCAGAGTAAGGTCTTTAATTCACTAAAGCCAGTCAGTTTATCTAAGAAGTTAGAAATTAGTTCGTGGCTAAAGCCACAAATCTGTGAATAAACGAGAGTAGTACCAAACTTGTTTGGGAAATACAGATCAAGAGCAGATTCAACGAGCTAATGCTAGTTAACTGACATCTGGCATCTAACATCTGACATCTAACATCTGACTAATAAAAAAACTCCTGATCGATTGATCAGGAGTTTTTTCTTACGCTTTTATTTTATTATGCGTTTTTTACTTTGTCAACAATTGCTTTGAAAGCTTCTGGGTTGTTCAACGCTAAGTCAGCAAGAACTTTGCGGTTGATCTCGATACCTGCTTTGTGAATTGCTCCCATAAGTTTTGAGTAAGACATTCCCTCAAGACGTGCTGCAGCGTTGATACGTTGTATCCACAATGAACGGAAGTTGCCTTTTTTGTCTTTACGGTCACGGTAAGCATAGGTAAGACCTTTTTCCCATGTATTTTTTGCTACTGTCCAAACGTTTTTACGTGCTCCGAAATAACCTCTGGTCAATTTCAAAATTTTCTTTCTTTTTGCT
>JAFYOM010000053.1 GCA_017560165.1 Parabacteroides sp. | reverse complement strand
GATAGTGCAAACCTCTCAATACCCCTTTGGAAGAACAAGATTCATTGTCCTGTACAAACTCTATCTTTCCTACTCGTTCTTCAAACTCAGATTTTTTCCAAGCCTCCATAAAATAGCCACGTGCATCTTGAAACACTTTTGGTTCGATGATCCATACTCCCGGTATGGCTGTCTCTAAATAGGTCATGTTTTCTTCTTTTTATTTCTGCATACAAAGTAACACTATTTCATGCTGTTCTGCAACGATACAAACAAAAAGGATGAAAAGATTTGCATATTCCAAATATATTCTCTTTCTTTGCACTCGCAAAACAGAAAAATCGGTTCCTTGGATGAGCGGTTTAGTCAGTGGTCTGCAAAACCATCTACGGCGGTTCGAATCCGCCAGGAACCTCAAAATAAAAGTTGGTCTCTTGGATGAGCGGTTTAGTCAGTGGTCTGCAAAACCATCTACGGCGGTTCGAATCCGCCAGAGACCTCAAAGAAAGAAACCTCTTAGCAAATTCTTGTTAAGAGGTTTCTTTTTATATCCAATAAACAATTATGAATTATAAAATAACAACATTGACCGACAATGTAGTGTATGGCAGAAAATTACAAGCAGAACATGGCTTGTCTATTTCCATACAAACAGATCAACATCATATCCTTTTTGACACCGGACAATCTGATTTGTTTATCCGTAATGCAGAACAGCTACATATCGATCTTTCAAGTGTTGATTATTTGATTCTATCACATGGGCATAGTGACCATACGGGAGGTTTGCGTCACTTTTTAAATTTCAACTCCAAAGCGAAAGTCATTTGCAAAAGAGAAGTACTTAATCGGAAGTTTAAAGACAGACGAGAAAATGGAATCCTATATGGACATGAATTGGATCTCTCCCGTTTTGTATTCATCACCGAACAGACTGAACTCATTCCTGGTGTACATCTATTCCCTTCTTTACCTCTTTTTAATGAAGCAGATACACACTTCGACCATTTTTTCACAGAGACAAAAGCCGGTCTAATTCCGGACTGTTTTGAAGATGAATTGGCAATCGCTTTGCTTTCCGATGAGAAATATAGCGTAATCAGTGCCTGTTCTCATCGAGGTATCACCAATATCCTGCAGGCTATACGTTCCGTTTTTCCCAATCAACATTGCCAACTTCTGCTTGGCGGTTTCCATATCCACAATGCTGAGAGACAGAAATTTGAAATCATCGCCGATTATCTTAAAGAAAATCCGGTCCAACAGATTGGCATTTGCCACTGTACCGGCGTTGATAAATATGCGCTTTTCTTACAGGAATTTGGAGAAAAGGCTTTTTATAACTATGCCGGAACATCTTTCCATCTATAAGAAATAAGTTTGATAAAATTCATTTATCTTTGTCAGTAAATACATAAAAACATACAATCATTTTATCATGAAAAAACTTGTTTATTCATTATTCTGTTGCCTATGTATCCTTTCGGCACATGCTCAATGGAAATGGCACAACCCAATGGAAGCCGGTTTCCCGGTACTTCAAAATCAAGGATTTGTAAATGAAATAGGAAAAACGTACACCCGCTTACCCGAACGAGTAAAAGGAGATGTAGACAAAACGCTTTGGGGATTGTCTCAACATTCATCCGGATTAGCCATCCATTTCTACTCCAATGCTCCTAAAATTCAAGTGCGTTACACTGTAACCGGAAAGAATTTTGGTATGCACCACATGCCGGCAACCGGAGTTTCAGGTGTAGATTTATATCAAATCAACTGTGATGGACATGCTGCATTCTGTTTCGGTACCTATTCTTTTAAAGATACGATCGTTTATACCTACGACAACATTAAGAAAGACAAATATCACAATTACGGATATGAATATCGTCTTTACTTACCTTTATATAATGGTGTTAAATGGTTGGAAATCGGTACACCGGAAGATGCAAAATTTGAGTTCATCCCACTTATCGACGAAAAACCCATTGTTGTTTACGGTACTTCCATCACACAAGGCGCTTGTGCCTCTCGTCCGGCTATGGCATGGGCATCTATCTTACAGCGTGCCGTAGACTATCCGCTTATCAATTTAGGATTCTCCGGAAGTGGTCGTTTGGAAACTCCGATCATGAACCTTATCAATGAGATCGAAGCACGTTTGTATATTTTGGACTGTATCCCCAACCTAACCTACAATCTTGAAAACGAAATCGAAGATCGTGTTTGTAACGCAGTTAAACTGATCCGTTCTAAACATGACACCCCTATCCTACTTGTAGAACATGGAGGTTACTCTAACGGAGGAAGTGACACAATCAGTTATCAAAAATATGTAGCTGCCAACAAACGTTCTCGTGCTGCGTATGAAAAACTAATAGCAGAAAAGGTTCCGGGAGTTTATTATTTAACCAAAGAGGAGTTGAACCTTTCTCCGGATAGCCGTGTGGATTATGTACATGCTTCAGATCTTGGTATGCAACAACAGGCAGATGCAGTAGAGAAAAAAGTACGTGAGATTTTACATATTCCGGTTGGAACAATCTCTACGACTCGTCCGGTGACTCAACGCCGCGAACCGGGTACATACGAATGGTTGAAACGCCATCATTTCATGAAACGAACTGCTCAAGAACGTCAACCTAAAGCAGTCATTATCGGGAACTCTATTACACACTATTGGGGTGATAACAATGAAAAATGGAAAAATGGAGAACAGAGTTGGAACCAGAAGATGAAACCGGCCGGATTCCATAACTTAGGTTGCGGTTGGGATCGTGTAGAAAATGTATTGTGGCGTGTCTACCACGATGAATTAGACGGTTACAAAACAGACAAAGTGGTATTGATGATTGGTACGAATAATATCGGAATGAATACAAATGCTGAAATCGTGGAAGGGCTTCGTTTCCTTCTTTGTGCAATTCGTCAACGTCAGCCACAAGCCGAAATTACCGTATTAGGAATCTATCCTCGTCGTAACAAGGAACAACTTGTAAAAGATATCAATATTCAAATCAAGCAGATGGCAGAAATTGAAGGATTCCAATTCAAGGATCCGGGATTAAATCTTCTACTATCGAATGGTAAGATCGATGAAGGTTTATTTACCGATGGCTTACATCCAAATGAAAAAGGATATCAAAAACTGGTGGATGAAATCTTAAAGTAAAGGGAAGATCCTTTCACAACAGACCTATACAAAAAATCCTGCTCAAGAAATAGATGCTTGGGCAGGATTTTTTTCAATTATAATGTAACGGTCAATCCATCATAAGCTAAATGAACATTGGATGGCAAATGCTTCTCAACCTCAGCATGTAGACCAATCCGATGACTCATGTGAATCAAATAACATTCTTTGGGACAGATTCGTTTAATCATATCCAATGCCTCATCCACAGATAAATGAGTTGGATGCATCCCTTTTCGAAGAGCAGTCAGAATCAACACATCTAATCCCTCCAGTTTGGCATATTCCTCTTCCGGTAAATATTTCACATCCGTCAAATAGGCCATATTCCCTATCCGATAACCTAAGATCGGAAGTTTTCCATGCATCACTCGGATAGGTGTAACCTCTATTCCGGCTGCCGAAAAAGGTTCCGTAGCTATTTTTTGTAAATTCAAATTGGGAACACCCGGATATTTATTTTCTCTAAACACGTATGGAATCCTCGTCTGAATCGCTTCCGCTACATACGCCTCGGCATACACCGGGATTTCACCTTCCCTACAGAAAGGACGCAAATCGTCCAATCCTCCCACATGATCATAATGTTCATGTGAAATCAGCACAGCGTCTAAATGATACGTTTTATTTTGAATCATTTGCCAACGGAAATCAGGTCCACAATCCAATAACAATCGTTTACCTTCTGTTTCTACCGAAACGGAAGTACGTAAACGCCCATCTTTTGGATCTTGACTGGTACAGACTTCACACTGACAACCAATTTCAGGAACTCCTGTAGAGGTTCCCGTTCCTAAAAACGTAATCTTCATCTATCCCACATATTTTACTTCCGGTACAATCTCTATGCCAAATTGTTCCTTTACAGCCGTACGAATACTTTCTGCAACCAATGCGATTTCATGTCCTTTGGCATCTCCTAAATTCACCAATACCAAAGCCTGTTTTTCATACACTCCTACTTGACCATGTGATTTACCTTTGAATCCACACTGCTCGATCAACCAACCGGCCGGAACCTTTATAAACTCTTCTCCTGCCGGATATGAAGGTATTTCCGGATATTTCTTTTTTAACTCATCAAATTGTGCGATAGGTATAATCGGATTCATAAAGAAACTACCGGCATTACCCAACTCTTCCGGATCCGGCAACTTCTGTCGGCGGATAGAGATTACCGCTTCGCGTACTGCCTGTAAGGTCACTTCCGGGTATTTGGCTAATTCACTTTTTAAATTGCCATAGTTAATGGAAAACTCCGGTTTCTTCTTCAAACGAATTTGAATATAGGTTACGATATGCGGATCATTGTGTTCATTCTTGAAATAGCTATCCCGATACCCATACAAACATTCTTCATTTGTAAAGATTCGCTTTTCAAATGAAAGCTGATTATATGTCTCTACTTTTTCAATGACATCTTTAACCTCCACACCATATGCTCCAATATTTTGAATCGCAGCAGCACCGGCCTCTCCCGGGATTAATGAAAGATTCTCTATTCCACCCCAACCTTTTGAGACAGCATAAGCCACCACATCATCCCATAACTCAGCAGCTCCAACACGAAGCAAAACCGTATCATCCGTATCCTCAATTACTTCAATACCCTTGATCTGTGAATGTAAAATAATCCCATTAAAATCATTGATGAACAACAGATTGCTTCCTCCACCAATATGTAAAGAAAAACATTCCTGGAAATATTCATCACGCAGAATCCGTTCTAACTCCTCTTCAGTTGCATACTCCATGAACCAACGAGTCTTTACCGGCAAATGAAATGTATTGTGTTTCTCCAACGAGTAATTTTCTTCTATTCTCATTTATTTCGCTATTTTATTGATAACACAAAAGTAGCGATAAATCTTAAAATCTCTTACAGCTATTTCAAAAAGGAGCTTAAATATAAACAAGATTAACCATTTAACATTTTTTCACCCATAATCATAAACAATTGTTTTCTTAACTTGTTTCAAATAAAAATGTGTATGACAAAGTTTGTCCATACATATTTTATATACCTTAAAAACATAAATAAATTAAAACAAAAAATGAACAAAGCAGAGTTAATTGAAGCCCTCGCTGTAAAATCAGGCTTACAAAAACAGAAAGCGAAAAAATTGTTGGATGCCTACATTGACATCGTAACTGAAAAAATGTCAAACAAAGAGGAAGTCATATTGATTGGTTTCGGCACATTGGTTCCTCATCCACAGAGCAGCCGTTTGGCTCGTAACCCTAAAACAGGTACACCGGTTATGATTAAACCTCGAACAACCGTCAAATTCAGACCCGGAAAATATCTATTAGAGGCGATAAACAAGCCTCAATCATAAAGATAAAAAAAGACTGTCTAACCCAATGGTTAAACAGT
>JAFYOM010000052.1 GCA_017560165.1 Parabacteroides sp. | reverse complement strand
TTAGGAACGATTCAACGACGTCAAGGGAAAATGGAAGAGGCTCTACTCTCTTATACGGCTGCCTTGAGCGGACATACCAATAACATCACAATTTTATCTAATCGTGCCTCTTTATACAGTGAAATAGGCGAAACCGAAAAGGCTTTGAATGATTACAATACGATGTTGATTGTAGACCCAGAACATCAAGAAGCACTCTACTGCCGCGGACTTATTTATATCCAACTCAAAAATTACATGTGGGCAGAACAAGACTTTGATAAGATTTTAGAGATTAACGAGAAGTCTGTCCGTGGCCGTTTAGGTCATGCTATCCTGGAAAAGATGCGTGGGAACTATACAGAAAGTGAACGTATTTTCAATTACTTAATCAGTAAGATGCCTCATGATTGGGTACTCTACGAAGGAAGAGCCGACCTCTATTTCATGATGGGTAAAAACGCACGTGCAATGGCTGATATCAACAAAGTATTCTCTGAAGGTAAACCAACTGCAGCTTTATATGTTTTACGAGGAAAAATCAAACTGACTCAATATGAAAAAGAGCGTGCTGTTCTTGATTTTCAAAAGGCAGAATCGATGGGATATGATAAAAAAGTAATAGAAGAATTGATGAAACTAACTCAAAAATAGCAAAAAGAGAGAGACTGGTCGGTCTCTCTCTTTTTTTATCTCTTCAGATTAGACTTTGTTGATGTATTCAACAATCCAAGCTCCGACCTCTTTTGTTCCATACTTAGCTCCTCCCTCTACCTGAATCTCCGGAGTTCGAACATTCGCATCCAATGAAGCATCTACCGCCTCACGAATTAATGCCCCCTCTTCTTTTAAATCAAAGTATTCAAACAACATCGCTACTGATAAGATCTGAGCCAATGGATTTGCAATATTTAAACCTTTTGCTTGTGGCCACGAACCATGAATAGGCTCGAATACCGGTATGCTTTCGCCTGTAGAAGCCGAAGGGAGCAAACCCATCGAACCACTAATTACCGACCCTTCATCAGTCAAGATATCCCCAAAGGTATTTTCTGTCACCATCACATCAAAAAAAGTCGGTTCTTGAATCATACGCATAGCTGCATTATCAACATACATATAGTCTGTCTTCACTTCCGGATATTGCGGAGCCATTTCCTGTGCAATCTGTCTCCAAAGGCGTGAAGAAGCCAAGACATTGGCTTTATCCACAACCGTTAGATGTTTACGACGCTTCATGGCATATTCAAATCCGACCTTCAATATACGTTCAATCTCCGGACGTGTATAGTAATTGGTATCATAGGCCTTATCATTGTCTTGATATTTCTCTCCAAAATACATACCTCCCGTCAATTCACGAATACATATAAAATCAGCATCTTGTACCAATTCTGCACGAAGTGGTGATTTATGAATCAAACATTGAAAGGTCTGTACCGGACGAATATTTGCAAATAAACCAAGTTTCTTCCTCATCGCCAAAAGACCTTGCTCAGGACGAACCTTTGCAGTAGGATTGTTATCAAATTTCGGATCTCCGACAGCCGAAAATAATACCGCATCTGCATTCTTACATATCTGATAAGTTTCTTCAGGGAAAGGATCGCCCACCTTATCTATAGCATCTGCCCCACAAATGGCATATTCATAACTCACTTCATGACCGAATTTTTCACAAACGGCATTCATTACATCCACACCTTGTACAGATATTTCGGGACCAATCCCGTCACCGGGTAATACGGCTATATTAAATTTCATATTCTTTTTCTATTATGTTTAACATTTTCATGGTTGCTTTGATAGCCGCTTCTGTTTGGTCGGCATCAAGCCCACGTGTACGAAAATCTTTATTCTCAAAATTCCAGCTGATAGTCGTTTGAACGAAAGCATCAGTACGTCCACCCGGTGGTATGGTCACAGCATAATTTGTCAACATCGGGAATTTTCTTCCAAGTGTCACTTTATAAATCTTGCGTAAAGCTCGCACAAAAGCATCATACTGTCCGTCTCCACTGGAATTTTCTTCATACTCCTTACCATTGATATCGACCTTCACCGTAGCCATCGGACGAAGTCCATAAGCCAAATTCACAATATAACTTTTCAACTTCACTCGGTCATCCTCTACATCATGTTTCAACACATCGCTTACAATATAGGGCAAATCCTCCTGTGTAACCAATTCCTTCTTATCCCCCAATTCAATAATTCGATCGGTTACTTTACGCATGGAATCTTCGTCTATATCAATACCCAAAGCCTCCAAATTTTTTCGTATATTAGCTTTACCGGAAGTTTTTCCCAATGCATATTCACGTACACG
>JAFYOM010000051.1 GCA_017560165.1 Parabacteroides sp. | reverse complement strand
TTTTAAACCTTTTAATGATTTTATCACTTGAATCTCTTTGGCTCTCTTTTCTAACCAAAAAAGAGCAGCATCCGGAGCTTCTTCCTTTTGAAACAGACCTTTATCCGAATACCCAATCAGCGGTTGTACCCGATCATCTGCTGAAATCAATGCCCAACCTTCCGGTTCAAACTGTACCACATAATAACAGGTATCCCCCTCTTCCAACATCGGAGTAATGGTGTAGGACTTAGTAGAAAAATCCTCTTCCGCTACACGCATACAAGCCATTACCGCCTGACGATGAACCTCCTCTCTACTTACCGATTCAGCAAATAGACAGCAACATCCTAAACTAAATAATAAGGATAGAACTAATCGTCTCATATCTAAAAGTTTTTAGGGTTCTACAAATATAACACAAAAGAGACCTCATTTCTCTTTTATTGTTGAAAAATGAGATCTCTTTTAAAAGTAATTTATTCTGTGATTAGAATAATTGGTTTCTTGATTCTCAATAAAGTATCACTACCACCTCCACCACCTCCATTTCCGGGGCCTATATTTACTTGGTCTTCTACTTCTGGTAATTCATAAACCAACGGTAATCCAACCGTATTATAGTCTATCTCATATTGATCATTTAAAGATTCCGGATAAATCTGAATATCATCCTTATAAACAGAAGTTACTGCTCCTGCCATAAAAGGGAGACCGGTTAAATAGTTCCCGGTTGAAAGAATAGCGATTGTACTTGTCTTATATACCTTTGTCCAACCCATATCCCATTGCCAAACATTATACAGAGGGAACTCTATTCTGTCAAAATCAATTTCCGGTTCCATAGAACAATATACCTGAGCAGATGCAGGAGCATTAGGCGGAGCAACTGAAGATTGTCCCATTAAGAAAGAAATTGTAACCATCACTTCAGGTCTTTCGGATTTCGTTTCTAATTTATCCGATGTCTTTACCGCTACCTCTTCAATACTGTTTGTGCAGCTGCACAAAATAGCTAAACTCATTAGCCAAAAAATCGTCTTTTTCATGGTTTCTAAAATTTAAATGAAACAATTAAAATATTTCTCCTTCTAAACGACCACCATATTGATTGGTTAATACCAACCGATAAGTTTTTCCAGGAGTTAAACATCCGACATACAATGTTGCCGGACAAATTCCAGCAGGTAACATTACCTCATAAATACTACCCATTTCATCCAATAAAACAACTTGGATATCAGAACGAGAAGAATTACTTTCTATATAAAGATTAGTACCATCCCAAAAAACAGAAATAGGTATCTCTATAGAAAGAGAACGGATTTCTTCTCCCCAATGTCCTTGCAAAGGAATTTCTTTCTTTTTGTCCTCACCTTCTCCCTCTCCGGAAGCAAGTAAGGGTTGAACATTCATAAAAAATAAACACCCTATCATTAGGGTAAACCAACTTTTGAAATGTGTATGTTTCATGATTCTAAAAATTTAAGTGATTCATGAATCCAAAAATATAGGGTACATTTTAAAATAAAAAGCAAAAGAGGTGGACAATTTTAATCCTAATAGAATAGGCTTAAATATTTATTACACAAAGCTTTATTATTAAAGTAGTAAATAGAGTGGGGTGGACAATTTTCAGAAGTTTCCAATAAATAGATTCAAGTTATCTATATTTATTTGATATTTATCTTTAAAAAAGATTTTCAAACGTTGTTTCCGTTTCTTTACAGATTCTTTTTGAATCGATAGAAAAGCTGCGATATCTTCATTCGAATATTTTAAACGTATCAATATACATAAACGAATATCTTCTTCTTTTAATAAAGGGTATTGTATGCGTAAACGTTTGATAAATAGATGCTGTGATTGATCCATGAAATACATCAATTTTTTCCAACTATCCTCTGAAAGATATTTTTTCTCTTTTTGCAAATTCATAAACCAATCCCAAAAATCTACAGATTTCATATCTGATAGTTTTTCTCCAGACTTTTCTATAGAGAATTGTTGAAGGGAATCAATAATCTTTTGAAGTTCTTGATTTTGACCTGTTAACTTTTTATTTTTTTGAGTTAAGGAGGTATAAATTTCTTCTACCTGAGAAATCTTCATTGCACTTATTTGAAGTTGTTCCACCAATTGTTCTATCTCTTTTCGATGAAACTCTTCTTTTTCCTCTAACTGTTGTTTTTGAATTATGGTATGTCGCTGTTGTTCTTTTAGCTGTTCCAACTGTTCTAACAGCTCATGCTCTTTCAATAAATTACTCTCAATAGTCAACTTTCCCTTTTCTATTACTTTTGAAAGGTAATGAATTTGTCGGTTTATGTCTTGAATTAATTGTTCTTTACGTCTCAACCTGCGCAACATGAAAAAAACAATACCTAAAGCTAATAAGCCACCTAAAAAAACACTATAAAGAAGTTTTAAATTGGTAACTTGCAATCGTAAATTTTCATTTTCAGTTTTCTCTTGATTATATTTTGCTTCGACCTCTATCACTACTCGTCTGTTATTCTCTTTCGCAATAGAATCGGTATAGTTCCAATAAAGATTATTGTAATAAACCGCTTTTTTATACTGTTTCTGTTCTTCATACAGATAATAGAGACTCTTGCTGGCTCCTTGGCAGGTTAATAAATTATCTGCTTGTAACGCCTGGTCCAAATAATAGGCAGCCTGGTCCGGTTGATTTAAATAACGATGCAAATCACCTATTGTTAAATAAAACTGGTACCGATTCCGCCCTTTCGTTAATTCCTCCTTTTGGATAAGATTGGTTAACAAACGTTTTGCATCTTCCAATCGATCAGCTCTAATACAAATACTGATATATTCATTTATTGCTAATGTCTTAGCTGATAAATCATCTATTTCTGTTGCTATAGAAATGGCTTGTTCGTATGAATGAGCAGCCTCTTCCCAATTCCGTTGTAATCCGTAAACTCTTCCTAAATAAGAGTAAGCATAAGATATATAGGTATTGTTTTGAGTAATTTGTGCATAATACAGTGCTTTTTGACACAGTGGCATCGCTCTATCAGGTATATCTAAACGAGCATATA
>JAFYOM010000050.1 GCA_017560165.1 Parabacteroides sp. | reverse complement strand
TTAAAAATTATTTAAACTTTCCAGAACGAATCAGTTCATTCAGTTCCTTTATCAAATCATTATATTGGCTTCGATTTCCACAACGATGAATCTCAATCAAAGGATCTTTGTCTATGATTTTCTCCATCAAAATGGATACAGAAGGAGTAGCAGGCAAAGCTGCATACTCTTCATACGTATAGGATAAAAAAGCTACATTTTCTGCTATTCCCCTATTATCCAAAAGATAGCCATCTTCCAAACGGGTTGGATAGGGATATTCTCCCCCAACTTTTACATCAGAAATAGCAGGATATGAAACTATCTTCATTTTATCCTTACTCAAACCAACCGGAACATGCTGGCTGTAATCTTTTTTTGTTTTATAAATAATAACGGAAGGCGTAGCTTTCACGACTGAATTAAGTAAAATCGTTTCTTTGTTAGTTGACTTTCGGCTGGTAGTACAACCAACTAAACAGCCGAAAGCAACCACACAACAAACAATTATTATTCTAATCATCATATTTATTTCTTAATGACAACTTTATAAGCCTTGTTTCCTAACTGAACAATATAAATTCCTTTAGGTAAAGCGATCTGAGCTGTTCCGGAAACAGTCTGCTGTTTTACCAATGCTCCGGTAATGCTGTATACTGAAGCTTTTAAAGGCTGTTCTGTTTGTAAGACCATAACATTTCCTTTTACACAAATGCTTTGATCCGGTACAGTTGTTACCTTTTCATTTGCTGTATCTTCCGCTGTTAAGGGGATAAAATAAGGAAGCAATTCCATTACAGTTTCTTCTTCTTCGCCTTCACCTTCTTCTTCATCTTCACCTTCGCTTTCTTCTACTTCCTTAGAATAAATCGGATACCATTCTTCATTATCATTGGCTTTGTATACAGCAATCAAACGATCTCCCTCTTCGATCGGTTGTTCAATCGTACATTCTATGGTTTCAAACATAAAAGAAGCCTTTAATTGAGCCACAAGCTCAGGATGTTGCCCCATATATAACTGTAATTCCTCTGGACTTTGAAGAGAGGCAAAAATGTTTTGGAAAATTCCAGATATCTCGAAGAAACTCAACCCACTTTCATGAGCGTCAGATTGACCAATGATGTCTTTAATCTGACCATTTTGATCAATATGAGCAATACCAAAAGTAAGTGTATCTTTTAAACCAAATTCTGAGACTACAGAGTTTAAATTCACAGAAAATGGAGTTCCTGCCACAATCGCTTCAGATTCATCTTCCAAACATAAACCGCCAAGATTAGCATCGATACCGATTAGTTCATTAAAAAAATTATAGTACACATATGTATCTGAAGCTTTCTCTTCTGATCTCGGTTTTATATTGCTAATAACAAGTATACCTTCAGTATAATCACCTAAATCCCCGGCTCCAATACCGGTATCATTAGGTTTTAAAGCATCCAATGCATAGAATCATCCATTAGCAACTCCACCCCATCCCCAGTTGAAATGGAAATTATCGCTATCATCATAACCATCACAAACAAAGATATGTCCTCCAACTGTAGAACAGTAAAGTACCGGAAGATTATTATCGATATCATTGATCAACAAAGAACGAAAATCATCATCTACCATAGAATTACGATAATACATCTTTGAAGAAGGATATTGAAAATTAGAGATCATCGCTTTAAATATCTCCAACATAGTTGATCCACTCAGATCTGCATCATATCCCATAAACATAGCTGCACCAAGACGAGCCATCAATGCAGCAACCTCTTTCCCTTGTGCTTCAGTATATTCTGTTTTATAATCATTCAACATCAAATCCCAGTTATAGGTATAATCCAAGTTGATAGATACCTCTTGTGTATTATTGTATGTATTACCATCTTTAGCTTCAAAATCTTCTAATTCTTTTGTATAAGAAATCTCACCTCCTAATATATTTGATGGATATTTATGGTAAGCCATTATAATACCTACAGCAGTAGCTGGACAACCGGTATATGCACGTACTTCTTCACCTTTTTTATTGATAACCATCGGACATTCACCGTTGTAAGGCTTATTTTGATCCCATTTAGCTGTTTCCAAAACAACACTGTTTTCAGCCACTTCATTGCGTAAATTGTTCCATGCAGAAGATGTTTCCAATCCCAATTCTGCAGCCTTACGAATCTGTGCATCGTAATGATCTAGGAAAGATTTCAAATTATTCGGCATTCCTTCTACTTCGAAAGAAGAGTTGAAAGAATATCCCAAAATAGGAGCAACAACATCATCACCGGCGATAATCACAAACCCTTTTCCTCCTTCAACATTATAAACATAATAAGAAGGATTCTCAGATGAACGCAAATTCGCATTTTCAGACTTTCCGGTTAATACTAATTTCAATGAGGTACCATTACGCAAAGTTGAACGACTATTCATAAATTGAGTAGCAACCTCCAATGCTTTCTTTTGATTTACCTCTTTACCGGATACATGCAATGCCGGTAAAATCATAAACATCACTAAAATCAACGAGTATAAATTTTTCATACGCTACAATTTTTAAAAAATTTACTGCAAATTAAAGCAATATTACTATTAAACACACAAAAAAGGATGTATACAAATATGTCTACATCCTTCATCTATACTAGATTTTTTTAAAATATTCCGACCTATTTATTGGGCTAATTGCAAAATAATCTCTTCTAAAGATTCCTCTTTTCCCAATGCCAACTTTTTACGAATACGATATCGCATCATATTTATACTTCTCGACTCCACACCCATCAATTCAGCAATCTGTTCGGTCTTTACTCCCAATACCATCAACATACACATAAACTGTTCCCGATTACCAACTGTCGGAATACGTTCTTTCAAGTTTTTTTGAAAAGTAGGATATAACATATTAAAACGAACAAGAAAATTCTCAAAATTGCCACCCTTCACCGCCTCTGAAAGAGAGATTGCCTCTGCTACAGGACGCATCTCATTACTTTTTTGCAACAATTCATCCATCATCTGTTTCAAATCGTTGAATCGCTTCTGTTCATCCCCCAGATGGTTCACAACGATGGAATACTCTTTTTGTATGGTCTCTAACCTCTCCTTCAAGGAGACATTCCATCCACGTGCCTCTTCCAACTGTCCCAATACCGCATTACGGTCGTTCAACAGGTTATTCAGACTCTCTTCAGCCAGACGTTGACGCATCCGATAAATTCTAGATCTGTAGACATAGAGTACTACACCTATGATTAACAAAAAGAGCACTAAAACTAAGACAAATTTCAAACGAAGTGCACGATTATTAAGTTCATATTCCAATAGTTGAAACACCTGTTCTTTATCTTTAAGATAATGTTGAATAACCACTTTTGTCACTTGATGAGAGTTGATTGGATCCAAATTAAACTTCTGCTCATTCAAATAGGCGACAGCAAAACGTTTAATCTGTTCAGAGTCATTCTTCCGTACATAATGCTGTAAACCCAATTCATTGGCTCCTCGGATAAAAATCGGGGAGTTAAACTGATGAGTCAAGGCATAAAGACTATCCAAATAAAGTTCTCCATAAGAGGTATTATTTACCTGAAATGCCATACGGGCCAAATAGAAATAGGCCTGCGCACGATTACGAACTGTTCCATGTTCTGCAACCCGAAGTAAACGTTCGGATCCGTTTTTAACCCAATCAACTTTATCAGAAGTTGACATCAATCCACCTATATGAAGATCGACATCCACCATACCGCTATTGTAAGGTAGATCCTCCAACCTATCTTCCGCCTTTTTCCAATAGTATAAAGCCGAATCGGGAAACATCAAAGCCTCCATGGCACACCCTTTGTGAAGCAACAACTGACTTTCAACAATCGGATTACCTCCCACTGAAGAGAGATTCAACGAATCAATCAATCGTAATCCATGGTTAGCAAAATTATTTCCCTCTTCATATAACTGCCAATAGTTCATCAATTCCGACAAAGCATTAAACCCATTAATCTCACCCAACAAATCCTTTCGTTGTTGAGAGTCTTTGATACTTTCTTCTATCAAAGAGACCGCTTCACGGATCTTACCCATTCGCTTGTATATAAGTCCTAACATCGATTTTACATAATTCGCTCCGGATAAATTCAGACTTTGTTCGGCCTGCTTCAACGCCTCTTTACAATACTCAATTACCCCTTCTTGCTTGGTTGGGTTGGAAAAATAGATGGCAGCAGCAAAAGCATTATCTCGAAACAATCGCTGAGATGTAGGATACAACAAAGGCAATTTCAATGCTTTTGCAATCAGCTGTTCAGCGCTCCTCATATCCTCTGTACGAGAAATCGCATAGGCTGCTACTACATAAAGGTCACGCAAGCAATTGTTTTTCACAAACTGCAAAGCGTTTTTCTCTAACATCTGTTGTTTAAACCAATCCGCACAGATTTCAGGTTCTCCTTTTGCTTGATAACTATTCATCAACTGCAACATGGCGTCTGTCACTAAAGGAAGTAACGCTTTTATCTCCGAAGAGTCTTTCACCTCTTCTGAAACAGACAAACACTCAATATAAAGATCGATTGCCTGATCAAACTGTTTCTCCTTTTGAGCCAGACGAGCTTGCTTGAAAAGGTTGTCATATCTCTCTACTTTATCAGAAGAATAGCCAACAACTGCCTGTTCTTTCGGTTCTGACGAACTGCAAGAAGCAAACAAAACAAAAAGTCCGAAAATACAGATATACACACTTTTCATTTTATCACCTATTAATTTCTATTTTTGATACAAAGTAACCGGTCCTATCAATCCCATGGACTGAATCGGTTGATTTTTATTTTTCAGTACAGTATACTTCTGGGCTGTCGGATTATCTTTTAATGTTTTCATATAATTACCCATTGTTGTAGCCACCCGTATCTCTATCTTATTTTCACCTTTTTGTAAATAAGCTGACAGATCATAGAGTCGCTCACCAAACCATTTGACATCACAAGCACGTCCGTTGACATACAGTTCATTTACTCCCCACACTTTACCCAAGTTCAATACCAAATCTTTTGGATCTTCAACCGAAAGTGTTGTTCGATAGATCGCTTCTCCGGTAAAATGAACATACTCTGTATCTTTCAAATCTTTTAATACAGGCATCTGAATGGATTTAGTCCATTTCTCCCGACAATGTTTCAATTCAACCGTCCAATTCAACAATTCTTTCTGCTGTTTACCTTTACGTGGCAATGGATTCCAATATTTACCACGAGACTCCCGATCAAAAACAATCAAATAGGTTTCTGCCGGTCCTAAGTCCAATGTACAACGGTTATCTTTTAATTGAAGTTTATATTTCTCTCCTGTATTCGGATCCCAAATCCACGCCTGACGACCTCGTACGACCTCCTTAGAGAAAGTCAAATCCGTTTGTCTTCCTTCATGCATGTGAGCATTTACAAATAAAAAGAAATCGGTTCCATTATCTCGGCGATAATGATTCTGCAATAAGAAACGATCCGGAGTCGAAACAGTTACCGCATGTGGTAAATGATACTGATTCATGATTTGTTGATACCATTCCAAATAGGCTCCATCAGCCGGCTTTTGTAATAAGATAAAACGTTCCGGATAGCTTTTTAATTTTTCTACCCATTCCAATACCTCTTTATCACGAACTTTATAGTCTTTCAATCCCAATGACTTTTCCGGGTATTTTCCAATACAGAAAACCTTACCTCCTGTCGAAACAAAATCATATAGTTTTGACAATGTTTTCGGATCCGTACCGCTTATCTCTATTAAGAATAAAATGCCATACTGTTTTCGTCCATAACAAAGTTTACCCTGCTTGACCGTTGCTTCATTCAATACAATTTCCGTTACATAATCGGCACCACCTCCATTCTTATGAATTGCTTCCCAAATCAAAGAGGTATAAGGGACATTCAATTTTTCAGGGAATGGATCCGTCTGTACACCCATCTCTCCCCACATATCATAATTAGCAGGGAGCAACGCTATATCTGTACACATATCAGCCTGCTGCAATTGAGAAGAGAGTCGGGCACGATACTGATTCAAATATTTAAAATAGGGCCACCATGGGTTATTTTCATGGTAATACGAACCATAACGAACCCAACCGGGGAAAGGTGCTTCGGGTGGTGTATAGTTATAGCCGGACCAGATCGGATGAGTTGTTCCGGAGATCGCACTCATATCCGACCCTATCTTCAGAAATTCCAATGTGGCATTAAACACCGTATAGGTATTGGTCATCTCTTCTGCACTTACCACTCGTTTACCGGTTAGATTAGCAGCAGATGAGACATATTTATTAATCATCGTATAGGCACGTCCGCGACGATAATCTTCATCACCCATCTCTTCCCCTACACGATGTTTCATCCAATTGGTAGTCCATGATTCACCTTCCGGAATATCATAGCCCAAACTGCTTTCCAAAGGGAAGAAACCACGTCCGTAAGCCTGTGCACGTGACTTTACATTCAGTTCACGACACCATTTCAAGTAGGTCTTCGTAAAACGTTCATACAACAATTCCGCTTTAGTCAACTCAAAGTCAAAACGTACACGATTCGTTTCTTCTTTAAAACTGTCTGTTTTACTTGCACCATAATCCGCGCTGACAACAGCTCCCAAGCGACCTACCTTAAACATGATAAAAGGCATCCAAGGCATCAATTCATAACCACGACGTTTCTTAAATTCTTCTGCAAAATCAGCTGTCCAGTTACAACCTTCCAGCTCCATACTATCAGTGAAAAAGGCACGCAAATGCTTAGACAATGGACCTGTTTTTTTCTCAATAGTATCAGACATGTGGCGTAAATATTTATAGACAGCCTTCTCATCCATGTGGTTCAAGATAGCACCGGCAGCACCCGGAGCACCATTGATAACACTGGCAAATGATTTGTAATTGACTAACGCATATAATACATATTTACCCTGAGGAACATCGATTCGGATAACCTCCTCTTGACATTTTTCAGACAAATCAATCACTTGACCCAAATTTCCTATCGGATCCGGTACTAATTTCAATGATACCAATTCACAAGTACGGGATGCATTCGGATCTGTCACTCCCGGATCCACTGTTTTTAAAATATGGAAACGAGAAACTTCATGTACTGTCCCTCCATCTAACTGTTCTGCATATAGAATCATCACCTGTGCACGTTCATCATAAGGAAGAGATTCTGAACCAAAAGGCCAACCGGAACCGACAATCAAGTCACAGGTCATATCCAACTTCTTCGCTTCAGCAAAAGTAAGTTGCAACATATCAATCCATTCATCGCTCAGCCAATAAAGAGAACGTTTTCCGGCATCATCATCAGTTGTAGGGATTGCAATCGGATTGATCTCCACCCCACCAATACCGGCATTTTTCAACAAATGTAATTCCCGAATCAGCTCTTTAGCCTCCACTTTATTGCCATTCCACCACCAACGGACAAAGGGGCGATAAAGGGATTTGGGATTTACAAATGCATCATAATAAAGTTCTTTCTTATCTATATTTCCATCTACAGAATTGGCCCATGTTTTCCAATCTTGTAAAACAGAACATCCTGCAGTCAATAAAATCGTTTGCTTTATAAATTGTCGTCTTTTCATAATAGCATTGAATAAAATACACAACTTTCAGAAACTACATCGTAACAATCAATACTCCAATTCCGGTTGTATCCAAGTCTTATTGAAATAAGCCTCTTGAGGCAGATACAGACGCATTAGGAAAGTCCATCCGGGGAATATTTCCAAATAATTGGGAGCATCCGGATCTCCTCCAAAATGGATGGTGGCTGAACCATCTTCATTATATGTAGCAAATGAACTATTTATGTTATAAGGATCTCCTTGTGGGTAACCATCACCATCATAAATGGTAATTGACCAAAAAGCATTGTCCGCTACCGGCACATCTTTCATTGTAATGGTACAAGGTTCATTGTTCTCCGGAATATAACTCAAATAAACAGCCTGATCCGGAGTGAAACCACCCCAGCCATAAGCAACTCCACAGTTATGTTCCTCCTGTGTAAGTGTTCCCTTTTTTCCGAACATCCTATCTGCTGTCAGATTTTTCTCATTGGCAATATTCTGGTATTTTTTTCTCATTAACAGAATCTCATCCATATTCCATTCATGTGAAGCCTGATATGAGCCACGATCTTTCTGCTCAATCTTCAACTCTTTCTGCAGCTGGGTGACAATCTCCATATCCTCTTCATCTGTCATATTCACCTGAGTACGTACAATTATAAGTACATATCTACATCCTACTTCCTCCTGTGTAATGGTGTAAGTACCCGGAGAGGTAAAAGCCATAGGGTTGTAATGTTCTTCTGTAACAAACCAAGCACTCTGATAACGTCCGTTAGTCTCAGGCATGGTAAGGATGGCATCTTCTTTAAGGTCCAACAGACACATGGAGTAGCGAGTATCAAAATTGATGCGTACCACCGTTTTATCATTAGGATCTGCAGCATCTGTATTATGCATAAAGACACCTGTTCCACCTGTATTTGTAACCTGAGCGATACGATTTCTGTAATCTGTAAAAATAACCTGTGTCTCAGCAACAGCATAATTCTCATCTGTTACAACTGTAACTTTCGGCTCATCTTCCTTGTTGCATGAAGCCATTACCATTACTATCATGGCCCAAATAAATAAAGTCTGTTTCATATTTCACTTTTAAATATTATCCGTACAAAAATATGCATATCTTCGGAAAAATCCTTACCTTATTAAGACTACTTTATTAGTATTGTTTTCCAATTGTACCACATAGATTCCCTTGGATAGTGTAATCCGGGCAGTACCAAATACCGTTTGTTGTTTTACCAAAGCGCCGGAGATAGTATATACTGACGCTTTTAAAGGTTCTTCGGTTTGCAGTACCAAAGTATTGTCTTCTACATAAATTTGTTGGTTCGATATGGTTGAAATCTTCTCATTGGCAGTCATATTTGCGGTCAAGCTGATAGAGTAAGGATGCAATACCTCATTTTCCCTATTTTCGACAAAGTATGAATAAACAGGCCACCATTTGGGGTTTCCGGCAGATTGACTGACTACAATTAAGCGGTCTCCCTCCTCTATCGGCTGTTTGATCTCGCATGCTATGTTTTCAGAAAAAATAGATTGGGAAATAATTTCAGGATTTGCCTGCACGTATGCCATAAATGCTTCATCAGAGGGGAAACGCATGTATAATTCTTCGATCTCATAGATAGACATACCAAATCTCCTCTTTCCCGATTGTCCTACAATTTCCTTAATCTCACCCTCCTTGTTGATATGAGCAACCCCAAAAACGACAGCCGAATCGACATCGTAATCAGACATGACAGAGTTCATATCCACAGTAAAAGGAAGACCTTCTACGATCTTTTCTGCATCCTTTCCCGGAAAAAGTCCGGCTTTCACATCCTCCATGCCAAACAGTTCATTCAAAATAGAGGTATAATAATACATGGCTTTGGAATCTCTCTCTTTCACAGATGGTATCAGATTATAGAAGATATAGGTATTTTTAGAAAAATCATAATATAACGGGTTCAAAGCGTCTAATGCATAAAAACCATCAGCCTTTCCACTCCATCCCCAATTGAAATGAAAGTTCCCACAATCATTATAACCATCGCAAACAAAAAGATGTCTTCCACTGTTCGAACCATATAATGTCGGACGGTTGGCATCTATCTCATTCTTCAACAATCTCCTAAAATCAGCATCTTCCATATAGCTCCGACGCTGTAACTTTGCTGTTGGGAATTGCATATTTGTATGAAATGCCGAATAGACATTTAGATTTGTCGTACTACTTTCATCTACATTATAGTTCGTTCGTGTAGCTGCACCGATACGGAACATCAATGCTGCCACCTCTTTTCTTTGAGCCTCTGTATATTGACCAGCTTTATATTCATCCAACATCAGATTCCAATTAAAAGGGCGATTCATATCAACTGTAATCTTTTGCGAATTATCAATGATATATCCATTCATTGCCAAAAACAGGTTACACACACTTGTATAGGTAAACATACCTCCTGAGAATGAAGAGGGATATTTATGATATGCCATGACTATAGCTATAGCAGTGGCCATACAACCGGACAGACTTTGTGTTTCGACACCATAATAGTTCCAAATCATCGGACATTCGCTATTGTATGGTGCATCTTGATTCCATTTCGCTGTTTTCAAAACCACACTCTTTTCCGGTGTCTCATTACGTAAATTGTTCCATGCAGACGAGGTTTTCAAACCTTTTGACGCTACCATACGAATCTGTTCATCGTAATGGTTAAGGAATGTTTTCAAATTATCAGGCATTCCCTCTACTTGAAATGAAGAATCGAAAGAATATCCTAAAATAGGAGAAACAGCATCATCACCGGCCACAATCACAAAACCATTTCCACTTTTCACGTTATACACATAAAAAGAGGGGGTATCTGCCGAACGCAGGTCATCTGTACCCTGATTTCCGGTCATGACTAACTCCAAACTGGCTCCACTACGCAATGCCGAACGACTGTTCATGAATCGAGTAGCAACCTCCAATGCTCTCTCCTGACTTACCTCTTTACCGGAAACGTGCCAAGTAGGGAACATCAGAAAAACAACCAACACCAAATAAAAAGTGATCTTCATCTCTTTGTCTATTTTTATGTACAAAACACTCCTCTTATTTTATATCAATCCGCCCATTCGTATGGGAATATTCCGTTCCAATTTTACCGCCTAAATGTTTTTCCAAATAGATAGCAGCAATATCAACCTCCTGTCCCATATTATCCTCCTCCAATGTGGCATAACGAAAGATACCTTGGCTACCCAAATGCTTTATCTGATAATCCAATCCGGCAACCATATACCGTTTCTCTAATTCGACCGGCCGGTATTCACCGTTTTCTTTATTTAATATCTTCAGTTCGCTCACCCGCCGAGGGCCATCAGCCACATGAGAAAAGAGACCATCTTCACCCATCACCACCGGACTGACCACCGTAGAATCCACATTAAAGCGTATGCCACTCACCTGCATAAATTCTCCATATTCATAGGGCAACCATCGGACAGACATTTCCAACGCATCTAACAGCTGTTGTCCGGTCATACTTGCTTTACAAAGGGTATTATTGAATGGTAAAACAGCATACAAATCATTATAGGTCACCTCTCCTTTCGGTATATCACCTCGCAAAGCTCCGCCATTGATCAATGAGACATCAGTATCCAAAACGATACGAAAGGCATCTGCACAGAAATTTCCGATGGGTGCTTCTTGACTTCGTACCAACCGATTACCGTTAGTATCATTTACAGACAAGCTATAGGCACTAACCCCAACAACCTTCCGACCATCTGCTAATGTTTTCTCTTTAATCGTTTCAACAAAAGCCTCTATCTCTTTATCAGCACAAACACTTTGATCTTTTGTTGATACAAGATGCGAACGAATTTTACCCTCTTCCGAGATCGTTAAAACCCCGATCCATTCAAACTGTGTACCGGTAGAAGTCAACAAAACCGGTTCACCCTTTTTATTATTCACCAATGTGTCCGGAATCATGCGATGCGCATGTCCATCAAGAATAACATCTATACCGGTTGTGCGAGTAATCAGGTTCAAAGATGTCGGATGTTCCCCGTCCGGCAAATCTCCTAAATGAGACAATACAACTACATACTCCGCTCCATTGGCACGAGCATCATCTACATAAGCTTGCGCATTCTCATAAAACCGTTCTTTGGTGAAATCATAAACCACCTTTCCTTTTTCATCTTGGAAAGTCAAAGGCGAAACCATTTCAGCTGTTACCGTAGTCGTAAACCCAATATAAGCAACATCGACCTCTCCATAACGAATCATCTGATACGGTTTATAAAGCAATCGGTTGGTTTCTGTATTTCGAAAGTTGGCATTAACCACTTCTGCCTCCAATTTCTCAGTCAACTTAAAGAGCTGTTCCCGTCCGTAATCAAACTCATGATTACCGAGTGTCACCACATCATAGCCTACCCGATTCATGATATCCACAATGTTTTCACCCTTCGATACCGCACCGGTGATTCCTCCTTGAGCAAAATCACCACACGATACTATTGTCACATACGGAGTAAAACGTTTTTCTTTTTCTTCCAATGAGGCCAACTTCGCATATCCATCCACCGCACAATGAATGTCATTCTCATAAAGAATCACGATTGGATTAGAAGGGAGTTGCTGTTTCGATTGTTTGGAATCCATTCTACACCCCACTAAACAACAAATCCCCCATAAAAAGATTATTGAGATTATCTGTTTCATCCCTTATCCTATCTATTTAAATTCCCCAAACTCTCCAAAAACACATTTAAGAATGTTCCCAATAAAACAAAGATACTTAATTTCACTAAACCTTTCCTATTTTTGTAAAAGAATCGATGGATGACAAAACAAAAGCTATTATAAATGAACCCCTGAAAGTTCCTTTATAATAGCT